>DATCJD010000181.1:0-11626 GCA_036507435.1 Bacteroidota bacterium | reverse complement strand
TGTGTCAACTACCCTCTTGGAATTCGTCACGATAAATTCATAGTCGTATGCCGAATGGTCGGTTGTCACAAGGACGCAATCGGCGCTTTTCAGCAATGAGGCAGTCAGTTGTTGCGATTTGAAGCGCACCCCGTCCACCCTCACTTCCGGCACATGCGGGTCGTTAAACGAGAGATGCTGTGCGCCGTCCGCATGGAGAAGCTCCATGACTTTCAATGCGGGCGAATGGCGTATGTCATCCACATCGCGCTTAAAGGCGACGCCGAGCAGTAGGATTTTTGCCGCCTTCAGAGACGTAGGCATTTTGCTGATTTCACGCTCGACCATCACCTTGACATAAAACGGCATGTTCTCATTTGTCTCGGCGGCAAGCGTGATAAACTTGGTCTGGAAATCATGCTGGCGGGCTAACCATGCAAGATAGTACGGGTCGATAAGAATACAATGCCCGCCGATGCCGGGCCCGGGATAAAACGGCATAAACCCGAACGGCTTTGATGAAGCCGCCTCAACGACTTCCCACACGTTGACGCCGCCCATGCGGTCGCACAACTGCGCCAGCTCGTTCACAAGCGCGATATTCACACTGCGGAAGATATTCTCAAGCAATTTTTCCATCTCCGCAACCTTCGGGCTTGAGACCGGGATCACCTTGCTCACCACCTGCTCACTGACCAAACATGCCAACCGTGTGCATTCTTTCGTTACCCCGCCAACGACAATGGGAGTATTCGCCGTTGTCCACTTTTTATTGCCGGGGTCGATCCGCTCCGGCGAAAACGCCAAATGAAAATCCTTCCCGGCTTTCAGTTTGGAGGTTTTTTCGAGGATAGGCTTCACGTACCCTTCGGTCGTATTCGGGAACGTCGTGCTCTTTAATATAACAAGCTGTCCCTTTTTCAGCCGTTTTGCAATCTGCTCGGTTGCGGCGAGAATATACGAAATATCGGGTTCTTTATTGGGTGTGAACGGCGTCGGGACACAAATAAAAATAATATCCAGCGAGCCGACATGTTTATAGCTATCGTCGGCATGGAGCAAGCCTTTCTTAACGGCAGAGAGGAGTTTCTTATCGTCCACATCGTCAATGTAATTCTTGCCAGAGTTGATACTTTTTACTTTTGCCTTGTCGAGGTCAATCCCGATAGTCTTGATACCCTTCGAGGCATACTCGACCGCGAGCGGGAGTCCGACATACCCAAGCCCGACAACGCCGACGGTACATTTTTTTGATTGGATTTTTTGTTCAAGGGTCATAAAGTAATACTATGAAGATACTGAAAAAGCCGTTGCAAAAAAAACGAGGCTGAAAATCCGACACTATGCAGTAGCATCGGCTTCAACCTCAGAACCCCCATACACTACAGCTCTCGTACAGGGGCGTATCATTCAACTTATTCCGCTTCCACTTTCTGCTTCTGGTAGGCTTCAATGACTTTCTCCGCTTGCTCGCGCGGCATTTCGTCATAGTGGGAAAAGTGCGTCTTATACGCCCCCCTCCCTTGCGTCATCGAGCGCAAGATCGTGGAATACTTATGCAGTTCGCTCATCGGCACAAGAGATTTGATTTTCTGGAAATGCCCTTCCGATTCCATACCGAGAATTTTTCCCCGCCTGCCGGAAATATCGCCCATCACGTCGCCCATGAACTCATCCGGGACCGTTACTTCAATTTCACTGATGGGTTCCAAGAGAATCGGCTTCGCCTCTTGAAAGCCCTTCCGGAATGCCATCGCGCCGGCAATTCTGAACGAATGCTCATCCGAGTCAACTGAGTGATACGAGCCGTCGTGGAGGGTAACCTTCACATCAACCACTTCATAGCCGGCAATGACTCCCTTCTGCATAACATCAACGATGCCTTTTTCTACCGCCGGGACAAATCTGCCCGGAACCACGCCGCCCACGACCGCGTCTTCGAACTCAAACCCCGTGCCGCGGGGCTTCGGTTCTAATTTGATATATACGTGCCCGAATTGACCGCGCCCGCCCGTTTGTTTTTTGTGCTTGTATTCTACGCTTGGGGCAACGGCTTTGATCGCTTCCTTATACGGGATTCTCGGCTCCATCAAATCCACTTCAACACCGTACCGCTCTTTGAACCGTTTCGTGATGATTAACAGGTGAAGCTCGCCCTGCCCGGCGATCACCGTCTGGCTTAACTTACCTTCTACCTGAATCAGAAATGTCGGATCCTCTTCGTGGAGTGAATGCAATCCGGTCGCAATCTTGTCCTCATCGCCTTTCGACCTCGGCACAATCGCCATCCGTATCACCGGCTCCGGAAAGGCTATTTTGGGAAATTCGATGGGAAAACTCTTACTGCTCAGCGTATTATTGGTATGCGTATCTTTCAGCTTGACGACAGCCCCGATATCTCCTGCGCGCAATTTCCCCGTTTCCTTCCGTTCCTTTCCGTTCATCACGAATATTTGTCCCAGCCGTTCCGGTTTCCCGTTTGATTCGTTCAGCATATCCATACCGGCTTGAACTGTTCCGGAATACACCCGGAAATAGGACAATTCACCGACGTGCTGTTCCGATACGGTCTTAAAGACAAATATCGCAGGCTCTCCGGATGGATTGGGCGGCACTTCAATCTCTTGCTTTTTCTGCAAATCGGTAGCTTTCACTGCGCCGCGGTCTTTTGCCGAAGGAGCGAAGGAAACAATAAAATCAAGAAGCGCGGGGACGCCGATATTCAGGTCTGCTGAGGCACACAGCACGGGGAAAATCTTGCGCGCGTTGAGCGCGGTGCGCAAACCCTGTTGCAACTCCTGTTCCTGAAGCGTGCCTTCTTCGAAAAATTTATTCAGCAGCGCTTCGTCTGTTTCTGCAATTTTTTCTATAAGCTCTTCGTGCAGTTGGTCTGCTTTCCCCTTTAGGTCGGCGGGAATCTCCTGCTCGGTCATCTTCCCACTGCCGTCGCGCTCGTATTTGAGCAACTTCATTCGCAACACATCCACAACAGAGTCGAACGGAAGCCCCTCGTTCACCGGAAACTGAATAACCGTCACATCATTACTGAACCGTTCGCGTGCCACGCCCAGCGCATGGTCAAAATCCGAGTTTTCATTATCAAGCTTGTTGACGACAAACAGAGCGGGAATGTTTTCCGCCTTCGTGTAGTTCCAGACGATTTCCGTGCCGACTTCAACTCCTTCAACAGCTTTCAGAAAAACAACGGCTGTATCGGCAACCCGGAGTGCGGAAAGCACCTCACCGGTAAAGTCCGTGTAGCCGGGCGTATCGAGGATATTCAGTTTATGGTCTTGCCAATCGCAATGGAGGAGGGAAGAATTAATAGAGATGCGCCGTTCTATTTCATCCGGATGGTAGTCTGATACCGTAGAACCCTCGTTGATCTTGCCAATACGAGAGATAGTCTTCGTATCGAACAGGATGCATTCGCTCAGTGTCGTTTTACCCGACCCGCCGTGGCCGATAAGCACAATGTTCCGGATTTTTTCGAGGGAGTAATCCTTTTGAGGTGCGTGTGCCAAAGTCTCATCTCCTCTAAACGTATCAATGGAGTGTGTACAGTAAGGAAGGAAACCGTTCCGCTCGCGTTGCGGGCGAGCGATGTATCATCTTGAAGTGCAGATTATCCTGTCATACGACCGGACTACTTCGTCCTGTCGCCGCGAATCGCATCAATCCAGGCAACGATACCATTAATAAAACCGCTGGCAGAAGTAACCAACCGAAAAATCGGCTCCTCCAGCCACTGTTGCAATCGCTCTTCGAACGCGACGACGTTATCGACGGCAAGCTTGATGGATTCAAGCGAACCGTTGACGATACCCACCTGGTCGTCGATCTGGGCAGAAATCGACCTGAATTTTTCGGTGATGAAGTGAAGATTCTCAAGCACCGGTTTCGCATGCTCGTTGAAGTCCGCAAGGTTCCGCTGTAACAACGCCAGCACTTCCCTGACCTGGACGAGCACGACAATCAAATAGACGCACAGCGCCGAGGCGCATACCAGTGCGATAAGTTGGGCTACACTAAGAAGTGTTTCCACAGAATGACCCTTTTCAAAACGCTCTGTTTACAACCAGTCTCACCGTGAGGGCTGGTTCTTCGACTCATCGTTCCGCGCTTTTTCACGCGCGTCCGAGATAATACGCTCGGCGTCACCCATTAATGTTTCTGCCTTTTTACGCGCATCGTTGATGACGTGGTCCGACCTGCGTTTGCCTTCGTTGATAATATCGGAAGCCTCAGTGCGGGCTTGGGCGAGATATTCATCGGCATTACCGAGAAACTCCGTCGAGCGGTCTTTGATATTCCGCCGTAACTCACGCCCGCTCTTCGGCGCATAGAGCAACGCCATCACCGCGCCGACCACACTACCGGCGATAAACCCCGCCATCAATCCTTTTGCAAATCCATCGTTGTCATTTGTCATAAAACCTCCTCAGGAAGAATCCCGTTGTTCGTTCTTAACTGATAAACTACAAGAAATGAGGAAAAACACAAGCGAATTTGAAATTTACTCAAAGAATGCATGAGAAAAACGTATCAGAAGTACTTAATAGTTGCAAATCACTACCATAACGTTAATTTCGGTTTGCCGGCATTGACCCATGCAGTGTACCAGTAACTTGCGACCCAGCGAATCGATTCATTCATCCGGGCTTCGACCATGCCGTCCAATTTCTTGTGGTAGAGTTCATAGTATGCATCGCTGAAGACGCGCACTTGCACCGTATCCCGCTGGATGAACGTGTAGAGCTTTTCTTCGGGGATTTCTTTTCGGGCTTCAATATCTTTCGATAACACTTTTTCAACATACAATGAACTTTCTAAAAGGATATCGAACGCTTTCGCTAACGGGTCTTGAATATATTCCGCCTTGTTCCCGCTCAATTTGTAAGTCATGCCGTATTTTTCCGGCAAACGGGATTCCCACCGTGAATGAATCCCCAACTGGTTGGTGAACTGGCCGTTGTAGTTGACAGCGCTGTGCAGCGGCACATTGATATCGGCGATATAATGTCCGAGGTACGAAGCGTAAAATTGAATTGCTTCCGCATCGTCTCGCTTCATCGCGTCGGAAAGCTTTACGGTAAAATCCGCAATGCGCCATGCGGCGGTGCCCGTCGTATCGACATAGGCTTTCCCGAATTTTTTCACAGCCGCATCATAGTCACGCGGCAATTCTGCGAACGGATATTTCCCGTACCGGTCAATATCGATATAATGGAAATACGTTTCAGCCGAATCGGAATCGCGGCGCAGGTCGGGTTCTACCGCACGGGAAATAATACTGTCGGCATGGTGCTGAAAAAATGCCCTCGGACCTTCGGGCAACGCGAGAATCGCGTGGCGGTGAACTTCCTTGTGCGCCCAGAAACCCCAGCTGAACACAACGGAAGACGAGAGAAGGAAAACAAGCGAGCCGAGGAGCGTTACTGCAAGAAAAAATCTTTTAGTTTTCATGCTGGATGTATAATAGCAAAGATACATCAAATGTCGAACGAAGAAAAACGAATAAGAGACATCTGGAAAATTATTTACGTACGGGTAGCCGCAACCTTTGCCGAAGGCATCCCTTTGGGATAGGTTGCGTTTTTCAAATAAATTCGCAGGCTGTCCCGCCAAAATGCGGCGGGATGCAAAAAACGCAAAGCCTGGCTACCAAATTATCTATGATTTTTTAGAAGTCCCAATAATGAAATCCGAACCTGCAAGATTCATCACCACTTGTTCTGCATTCGAAATGTAAGAAGAAATACATGCCCCGCCAAGTGCCGGTAGTGGTACCGGGCGGGGCTATTCCTAATCAAGTGTTAACGGATTTTCTTCTTGTGCCGCAATTTTCGCAGTCGTTTTTTACGCTTATGCGTTGCCATCTTATGACGTTTACGCTTTTTACCGCTTGGCATGGGGAGCCTCCGTTAGTTGTTGAGAAGATTGGGTTGATTAGAATGGTCAGCTAAAAAACGCTGGGCCCGCTGTCCCGCGCTTCCGCTCGGGTCTAACGCTACCGTCTTGCGAAACCACTCGTTCGCCTCGTTTACAGCCTCGCTCGCTTTATCGGAATTCCCTGCATTCATCTCCGTCTGGGCGATTCGCAGGTTGACAATACCGAGGTTGAAATGCCCTAAGATGTGTTTCGCATTATACTCTAACGCTTTCAACATCTCTTGTTTTGCTTCTGCGGACCTGTCAACTTCATAATAACAAATGCCCAAATCCACCCGCGCATCCACGTCGTCCGGCTTGATGTTCAGGTATTCGTGATACCGCTGGATCGCTTTATCGTAAAAGCGGGCGTCATGCAGAAGGTTGGCTAGCTGGATACGCAGTGATTGGTCATTTGGGTTTGCGGTCAGGCGCTGTTCCAAATCTTCAATCTGCTGAAGCGCCTGCATGTTCGCCGCAGGAGTTTGTGCTTGTGTTGTTTCTTCGTCGTGTATATGGGGAGGTTCGATGAATTTCCCCGCCGTGAGAAACTCCAGCCCGAACACGCCAACAGCAAGAAATACGACAAAGCCGGCAATCATTTTCCAAGAAAGCGCCAACGGTTGATCTGATTGTTTTTTCTGCGCTGTTCGTCGTTTTTGTTGAGCCGCAGGCTTGTCATGTTCCAACACTTCGCCGCAAGCGACGCATGTTGTATTTCCATGCGTATTCTCAGCTCCGCATAACTTACACTGTATGGTTGTAATTGCTTGCGGGCTTGCGTCACCCTCATCGGCAGACCACTCAACCGGCGTACCGCAAAGATTGCAAAACTTGCTCCCCGGCGTTAGCGGGTTCTGACACTTGCCGCACAAAATCGTAGGCTTCATAGATTTATTTCTGTTCGGCTTTTTTCAGATGCTCATCGACGGAATGTTTGAGGTCTTTCGAGACTTTAAAAATAGGCACGTAATGCTCGGCGACCATTACCTGTTCTCCGGTTCGGGGATTGCGGGCGACACGTCCCTTGCGCTTCTTCACCTTAAAACTCCCGAAGCCGCGAATCTCGATGTTGTTTCCTTGTTGGAGCGCTTCGATCACAGTTGAGATAAAGCCATCCACGACAGCCTCCGTTTCGACCTTCGTAAGTCCGGTGGCTGACGCAATTTTATCAACGATATCGGCTTTTGTCAAGCGACCTCCTCAAAATAGTTTAGAAAGGTGTACGCATTCTGTATTGCACAATCGGCTGGTTCAGCAACTCGCTTTTCAATGAGGCAAGTTCCGACACGCGTTCGCCCATAAATCGTTCAAAGAACGGACGAACTTTTCTCTCTTTGATAATACGCGGCTTGCCGTCAATGCCGCCCATCTCTGCCGCAATCGCTATGGCGTCTTCGAATGTCCCAAGCGTATCAACAAACCCATACGCTACCGCTTGTTGACCCGTGAAGACCCGTCCGTCCGCGTACCGAAGTGCGGCAGTGCGTTCGAGTTTTCTCTCTTCCATGACGGCTTCAAGGAATTGCTCATAGACATTGGCAATCAGCTGGTCAAAAAATTTCTTCTCGTCTTCCGTTGACTTGCGAAAAGGGGAACCGATATCTTTCAAGCGTCCGCTTTTGTATGTCTGGGCTTCCAAACCGATTTTTTTCATCAACTCATCGGCTTGGAGGTACTGGATAATGACGCCGATGCTTCCGGTCAGCGTGCCGGGGTTCGCGACAATTTTATTCGCGCCTATCGAAATGTAATATCCACCGCTCGCCGCGACTTCACCCATCGAGACGACAACGGGTTTCATGCTCTCCCGCGTTTTTTTCACTTCCTCGTAAATTTCCTGACTTGCGGCAACGCCGCCGCCCGGGGAATTTACGCGAAAGACTATCGCCCGCACAGATTTGTTTTCCCGGTACTTTTTAAATTGACGTACGATGTCTTCCGAGCTGAAAATAACATCGTTCAGCTCGACGACAGCAATTTTTTCGCCGGAAGTCGAAGAAGTTTCGTCGTGGGGTTCGGAGAAAAGCCAGTTCAGCGTCAGAAGGGCAAAAATTCCGAAGAAGAAAAGAAGAACAACGGTAATACCGAGGAGCCACTTTGCTGTATTAGACATTTATGCCGTGCGTGCGTGTGCTAGAGATGAGACAGCCGTAACTCGTTAAATAACAGTGAATTATACGAAACCGTAGGGCGAAAGTCAACAGAAACAGGAAAGAAAAAGTCCCGACTTGCTTATGCAAACCGGGACTGGTAGTAACCGACAAGTTTCGACTCGTTAATCGTGCCCGTCGCCATGGTGAGCAAGGAAACGTTCGGCGTCTATTGCCGCCATACATCCGGTACCGGCGGCGCTCACTGCCTGACGATATACGGAATCCGCAACATCGCCTGCGGCAAAAACTCCGGGCACGTTTGTAGCGGTGCTTTTTTGCTTCGTTAGAACATAACCCACGGAATCCATCTCCAGTTTACCGTCAAAGATCTTCGTGTTCGGCTGGTGGCCTATCGCTAGGAAAAAGCCGTCGCAGGCGAGCTCGCTGACTTGTCCGGTTTTCAGATTTTTGAGCCGGACTCCGGTAACCGATTTCTTACCGCCTTCGTTCTTGCCGAGCACTTCCTCGACGGCAGAGTCCCAAATGAATACAATTTTTGGATTTTTACGGGCGCGTTCCTGCATGATCTTCGATGCGCGAAGCTCGTTTCGACGATGAACAATTGTGACTTTAGAAGCGAATTTCGTCAGGAAGTTCGCTTCCTCCATTGCCGTATCCCCGCCGCCAATAACGACAACGTGCTGATTCTTAAAGAAAAACCCGTCGCACGTAGCGCATGCAGAGACGCCGTAGCCCATGTACTCTGCTTCGGATGGTATGTTAAGCAATTTTGCTGACGCACCTGTCGCAACGATTATAGTGTCCCCGTAGTGCGTCTCATTGTCCGCTACAACTTTGAACGGACGTTTTGAAAAATCCACTTCCGTTACTTCCTTGAAGAAGCACTCAGCGCCGAATTTCTGTGCTTGCGTGCGGAACAGGTCCATCATCTGCGGACCCATGACGCCATCTGGAAATCCGGGATAGTTTTCAACTTCCGTGGTGATGGTCAATTGACCGCCCGGCTGAATGCCTTCGAATACAACGGGACTCAAATTCGCGCGCGCAGTATAGAGCGCGGCAGTCAGACCCGCAGGTCCGGAACCGATAATAATAACTCTATGATGTTGTTCTGGCATGATATAATAAGAAAATAGAAAGTGTAATAGTTATACAAGAGACTTCTGAAGAATTAATAAAACTGTCATGGTGAGCGGAGTCGAACCATGTTTTTTGAATAAAACCGCCCTTCGACTTCGCTCAGGGTGACTAAATTTTGGATATTTCAGAAGTCACTATACAATTTACTCTTGTCCCTCAAGTACAGCCCTTACATTGCGAACCAATCCTTCTCGTTTTGTTCGTTTCATCGGGCTTTTCCGGAACCGTTCGGAAAATTCAGTTTGGGTGATCTCTGCTAACTCGGATAATCGCGGAGCGATATTTTCTTTCCGCGGTTGAAACGAGTGCTCTTTCGTCGGCTGTTGGAATTTATTCCACGGGCACACATCCTGACAAATATCACAGCCATAGACCCAATTCTCAAGATGCGGCTTCAGTTCATCGTCTATTGGACCGCGATGCTCGATAGTGAGATAAGATATACATTTGGTCGAGTCAAGAACGTACGGCTCTGTTATTGCATCCGTCGGACATGCCTCGATGCAAGCAGTACAACTTCCGCAAAAGTCGGTGATAGGCTCGTCGTATTCCAACGCAACATCAAGAATAATTTCTCCCAAGAACACCCACGAGCCGTATTCCTTCGTAATAACGTTCGTATGTTTACCCAGCCAGCCTATTCCTGCCCGCACCGCCCACGCTTTATCCATCACGGGACCCGTATCGACATACAGCTTGCCGTTGACCTCTGGCGCAAATGTTTTAATGTCATGGAATAACTGCCGAAGCCGTTCAGTCAAGACAATATGATAATCGTCTCCCCACGCATAGCGGGAAATCCTCCCCACTGCCGGGTCAACCGGATGTTGAGTGTCCGTGAAGTAGTTCATTGCCACGCACACAACGGACTTTGCGTTTGGAAGGATGGCGCGCGGGTCGGAACGCCTCTCGAAATTCTTTTCCATCCATTCCATCGTGCCGTGGTACCCGCGGTTCAGCCACTCGCTCAGATGCTTCCCTTCTTCCGTCAGCGCTTCAGCGCGCGCAATCCCGACTTTCGTAAAGCCAAGTTCGAGCGCACGAGATTTTATTCTTTGTGTAAGCGACTGCACGCTATGCCTCCGGCTGTTCTACCCAGACATCGTCCCCTACCACCCTTACCGCATATTTTTTCAGATTACCGCCTCCGATGATACCTTTACCGGTCTTTAAGTCAAACTTCCACCCGTGCATCGGACACGTCACCGTCTGCTCGCTAATCTCCCCCTGATGAAGCAATTGAAAATGCTGGTGCGGGCATTCATTCCGAATCGCAAATACATCCGCCCCTATTTGAAAAATTGCAATCTCCTCGCCCTCAACCCTGACGGAAATTCCGGAAGTTGTTCTTAACTGGTCTTTCCGTGCTATTTTAACGAATCCCTCCATACTCTATAACAAAACCGAGTTCCCGAAATTCCGTTATCCGATTGTGATTTTTTGGTCTACAGCGAAGCCTTTTTCCGCGGTTTTCACTGTAACGGCTTCTACTGTAGGGTCGTGTTCAAAAAAGAGTGTCCACTTGTCTTCGTATGCTCTGGCAAGGATTTTCTTCTTTTCCTCAATGGTGACAAGCGGGCGCACATCATACGCCATCACATAAGGATAGGGCAAATGCGAGACAGTGGGGAATAAATCACAACAATAGAGCAAGGTCGTTTTACCGTCCGAAATTTTAGGCAATTGTTGCGCCATCGTATGGCCGTTGCATACGAGTAATTCTATACCCGGAAATATCTCAAACTCGCCTTCTACAAACTCTAACACTCCGGCTTCTTTCAACGGCATATAGTCTTCACGCATGAAACTCCCGCGGTCTTTTTCAGTCGGGTTTTGCGAAAGCTCCCAGTGCTTTTTCTGCACATAGTACTTCGCATTACGGAACGCCGGCACAGCTTTGCCGTTTTCAAGCTTCGTCGAGCCGCCTGCATGGTCGAAATGCAAGTGCGTGAGGATCACGTCCGTTACATCGTCGGGCGTTACGCCGTATTGCTTCAGCGACCGGACAATATCCTGCTGAGACGTATCAAGTTTATAAATGTCTTTGAGTTTATCGTTCCACTTGTCGCCGTTGCCGTCGTCAACCAATATCGTTTTCCCGTTGCCGCGAATGAGCAAGCACCGCGCGGCAAGGTCAATGCGGCGCCGTTCGTCGGGCGGATTCGTCTTGCTCCAGAATACATATGGAACAATGCCGAACATCGCGCCGCCGTCAAGCGCGAACCTGCCCGTTTCAAGTGAGTGAATTTCGAAGGGACCGATGTTCACTGAGATATTCTATTGATGGGAAATTATTGTAATCAACTGTAACAGTTGCACCTTGCTCCAATTGCTCGACGACGCTTAACCATTGTTTGACGTTTGCGAGGAAGTATTGAGTTTCGATTCCGTGGTGGTCCGGAAGATAGTCCTGCAGTTTCGCAATCGCTTTAGTGAATTGGCTTCGCGAACCTTTGTAA
>DATCJD010000180.1:0-5517 GCA_036507435.1 Bacteroidota bacterium | reverse complement strand
GTCGCGGCGCACTGGATCTACAAGGACACGAAAGCACAGATTGACCCGGAGCTTGAGAACTGGGTGAACTGGGTGAGAGAAATTTTCGAGCAAAAATCGGATGAGGCGCCGAGAGAACTGATGGAGAGTTTTAAGCTCGCTCTCTACCAGGATGAAATTTACGTATTTACACCGAAAGGCGAGTTGAGGATTCTTCCGCGCAATGCGTCGCCGGTGGATTTTGCGTTCGAGATCCATTCGGATGTCGGGTGGCATTGTATCGGCGCGAAAGTCAACGGGCGAATCGTGCCGCTGAACACACTGCTTCGAAGCGGCGACCAGATTGAAATCATCACGTCCAAAAACCAGACCCCGAACGCTGACTGGGAGCAGTTTGCCGTTACGCACAAAGCCAAGGCGCAAATCCGCAAATGGATAAAAGAAGAGCAACGGAAAGTCGCCGTCACGGGCAAAGAAGTATGGGAAAAAAAGCTGAAGCGCCAGAAGGTCAAGATTGCAAAGGACGATTTCACCAAGCTTGTCCAGACGCTCAAGTTTGAAAACGTGCACAAATTCTACCTTGCCATCGCAGAAGAAAAACTTGATATTGACGCGGTCATTGCCCAGTTAGTGGATATCCGGCACCGTGCGTCGGGCGAGACTTCCGAAACAGGAAGAACGGAAGAGCCGAAATCGTTGTTCTCGAAATTTATCCGCTCGGCAAGAGATGTGGCAAAGGGCATTTCCGTGTTCGGCTCGGGCGAACACTTCATGCACCAGTATGCAAAATGCTGTAACCCGATTCCCGGCGACGCCATCGTCGGCTTTGTGACGATTGGCGAGGGGATAAAAATTCACCGCAAAGACTGTAAGAACATCATTTCCATGAGGATGACCCTCAGCGAGCGCGTGGTGGAAGTTTCGTGGCCCTCCGCCCAGGGCGCGGATTTCATCGCCGCTCTCAACATTTCGGGCAGTGACAGGCCCGGACTGCTCAGCGATATTACGCACGCAATTTCTTCGTATCAGGATACGAACATTCGCAGTGTGAATGTTGATTCCAAAGACCAGATGTTCACTGGTCAAATTATTTTGTATGTGAAGAATACCGAGCACCTCAGCAGGATTCTCGAAAAAATCCGCAAAGTGAGGGGTGTAACGCTTTCGGAACGGTTCTTAGGATAACTCATGCCTCCACAACGAGTAAAGACGTACACGAAACGAGATATTGCACAGCGTGCGGCTGAATTGCGCGGGGAAAAACTTTCGAGCGCGATGAAGTGGACTGAGGCCATGTTTCAAGCATTGCGTGAAACAATGATGAGAGCCGACCCAGGGCTTCGCGTCGAGTTGCGCGACTTCGGTGTGTTCGAAGTGAAAGTAACAAAATCCAAACCCCAGGCGCGCAACCCTCGAACAGGAGAGCGAATATATGTGCCCCAGCACCGTAAATCTCATTTTAAGCCGGGGAAGCTCCTGAAGAAATTTATGAGCGCGTCGTTAGATGAGCATCCAGATTCAGAAAAAAAGAGGGAACGTCACTAGTGGAACTATCTCGCGTCTTAGGAATTGATTATGGCACCGTGCGCATCGGGCTTTCGCTGAGCGACCCGTTGGGTATTATCGCACAGCCGTACGAAACTCTTACGAATAACGCACAGTTTTGGGAGAAACTTAATAGTATTGTTGAAACTCAGGGAATTCACCTTATTGTTGTCGGGATGCCGTTGAACTTAAAAGGGGAGAAGGCGCAGAAGGCGCAAGAAGTTGAGAAGTTTATAGAACGGCTTAAAGGGGAATCTGGGCGAGAGATTGTTGTGTGGGACGAGCGGTTCACGAGCGCGATCGCTCAACAAACGCTACGCTCTATGGGTACAAAGAAAAGCGACAGGCGTAAGAAGGGGCAGATTGATTCGATGGCGGCGGCAATTATATTACAGAGCTTTCTTGACAGCACGAAGCGTTCGTTGAGTTGTTAGCGTAAGATTGATATATATTTTTGACTAACATGGAACAAGTAGAAGCTGAACAGGTATCAAGCCCTAATTTCTTTCAGAAATTATTTCAAGTACTCAAACGTAACAAGTGGAAAACGGCTCTTGGTGTCCTCGTTTTGTTCCTTGGGATTGAATTTGCCACGCTTCCGCTCGGTGAAATTCAACGGCTCCGGACAGATAACCCGGATGAAACGGCGTTTATGCAGTTTGCCACCGATGCGGCGGAAAGGGAAGGGAAACCGCTACGGATACATCAAACATGGGTATCGCTTAGAAGAATTCCCCAACATACGATAAACGCAGTCATCGTAGCCGAAGATGGAACATTTTGGTCGCACGGCGGCTTCGATTGGTTTGAATTTCGGGAATCATTGCGGCGCAATCTTACGGAATGGCGATTTGCCCGCGGCGCCAGCACTATCACTCAACAGCTTGTGAAAAACCTCTACCTCTCACCATCCAAGGACCCGATGCGTAAATTGAAAGAATGGATATTGACCTGGAAGATAGAGAGTGCGCTGAGCAAGTCGAGGATTATCGAGATATATTTGAATGTGATCGAGTGGGGCGAGGGGATTTATGGCGTAGAAGCGGCGGCTCAGCATTATTTCGGCAAGTCCGCGTCCGACCTGACGCGCGAAGAAAGCGCCCGGCTCGCGGCAGTGATTCCCAATCCCAAACGCTACCACGCGACTTCGGAGTCTCGCGCTGTCCTGAGCCGTGTAAGCACTATCCTAACTCGAATGGAAGCACGGGGGTGGTGAGGAGTAACCCTTCATTGGCAGACATGTGAACTTATGTCCAGACCCACTTTCTTCAAAACACAATCAGAATTGCGAAAATGGTTCACGAAGAATCATAAGAAGGTCTCAGAACTGTGGATCGGTTTTTACAACGCGAAATCCGGCAAGACTGCGGCGACATACAAACAAGCGTTGGACGAGGCACTGTGTTTTGGTTGGATAGACGGCACACGAAAAAACGTCGATACAGAAAGCTACACCAATCGTTTCACTCCCCGCAAAGCGAAAAGCTACTGGAGCGACGTCAACACCAAACGAGCGAAGGAGCTGATACAATTAGGGCGGATGCACTCTGCGGGATTGAAAGCCTTTAAGGCACGGGATAAAAGAGACACGAAGAAATATTCCTTCGAGCGGGCGAAAGCGGAAATCGGCGGCATCTACGCCAAAAGATTTAAGGAGAACAAGAAGGCGTGGGATTTTTTTCACGCACAACCGCCCTACTATAAAAAAATATTCAGTTGGTGGGTGGTAGGAGCAAAGAAAGAAGAAACGCGGCTCAAACGCCTTGAGGCGTTGTTATCAGCCTCGGCGAAGGGTAAGAGATTAGATATGTTCAACCCCCTTGGAAAAAAGTCAAAGTGAAGTAATAATTTGAAGAAGTTCAACAGTCTTAACAGGAAACCATGCGCTACAAAGACATAGACAATATCGTTCAAGAAGGGGAAGGGTTCGAAGTAGAGTTCAAGCGGAAAGTATCCTCGCCGGTAAAAATCGCACGTGCGCTCGTTGCATTTGCCAACACGAAAGGCGGCCGGATTCTCTTCGGCGTGGATGACGACGGCTCCATCGTGGGTGTGGAGAGCGAAAAAATGGAAGTGGAGATGATCCAAACCGCCGGCTCATTTTTCTGCGACCCGCCTGTAACGCCGCGCATCGAGATTGTTCCTTACAAAGGAAAAGACGTGATCGTTGCGGAAATAGACGAAAGCAATCAGAAGCCGCATTACGTGGTGGATGACACCAACGGAAACGGTGAAGAAGAGACGACTGTCTTTATCCGGGTTAAAGATAAAACGGTGATGGCGAGTAAAGAAGTCGTACGGATCCTTGAAGCTGAAAGCCCCGATGCGCCGCCGCTACGGATTTCGATAGGCGATTCAGAACGGCGGTTGCTCGACTATTTGGAAACGCACGAGAAGATTACGGTAAAAGAATTTGGCGGCATGGTAAATGTCTCCAACCGCCGCGCGTCGCGCATTCTGATTCAACTTGTGCGAGCGGGAGTATTAAGGATTCACACGCACGAGAAACAGGATTTTTATACATTGGCGTTTGACAGATAAGTAATGCCACGAAGTCTCTAAGACACCAAGAAAAAAACTTTGTGGCTTCGTCGCAAGAAGTTTATAGAGTATTTCCCGAACGCCAGATGCGCCCAAGTTCGAAAGCCGCAATTCCGTACGCGACGGCAACATTGAGCGATTGTTTGATGCCGAACATGGGAATTTCAATCGCCGTGTCGCAATGCTCGATGATGCGTTTGGAGACGCCGACGATCTCGTTTCCGACAATGAGGCACAGTGGAAAATCGGTTCTCTGAATAGAAGTGTAAGGGATGCTTGTATCGGTGAGTTCAAGACAGCACATGTTCACTTTCTGTTCTTTAAGTTTGCGTATTGCTTCGAACGGGTCTTGAATATACTCCCACGGCACGCTCTGCGTAGAGCCGAGCGCGGTTTTTTCGATCTCTTTGCGCGGCGGGTAGGGCGTATAACCGGTAAGAATGAGCTTCTGAATCATCGCGCCGTCGGAAGTACGGAAAATTGAACCGACATTGTAGAGGCTTCGCACGTTATCTACGAGGACGGTAAGCGGGATGCGAGTGCCGCCGGAAATGTTCTCCAGCGAAAGCCGTTTCTGTGCGATCTCGTCGTGTGTGAGTTTACGCATGTAAAAAAGATACTTGAAATTAGGTCAAAAATGAAACGGAGCAAGCGTTTGACTCTGTGTAGCAAGGGGAAAAAACGGTTGCTCGTCTGGCATTAATTCGCTATATTATAAATCCGAAGAAAATTGTGAAAAAAATAGTTATCGCCATCGACGGTCCAGCCGCTTCAGGCAAAAGCACGACAGCGCGGCTTGTAGCTGAGCGTCTTGGCTATTTGCATATCGATACCGGAGCAATGTACCGGGCGATAACGTGGAAGGTGTTGGAGGAAAAGATTCCGCAGGATGCGGTCGACCGTATTCAGGCGCTTGCTGAGAAAACACACATTCGGCTTGAGCGCGGCAATAAGGTGTTTCTTGGAGACCAGGATGTATCGGACGCCATTCGTCTCCCCAAGGTGACGAAAAGCGTCAGCCACATCAGCAGTTATCAGGTTGTGCGCGATGTGATGGTGCGCGAACAGAGAAGAATAGCAAATGAAGGCGGCGTAGTGTTGGAGGGACGCGATATCGGCACTGTCGTCCTGCCGAACGCCGACTTGAAGATTTATATGATCGCCGACGTATCCGAGCGAGCGCGCAGGCGAAAGAAAGAATTGGAACACGCGGGCGTCGGTGTGGATGAACACGCTCTGCGCGAAGAAATTCAAGAGCGCGACCGGAGGGATTCAACACGGGAAGCCAGTCCGCTCCGGAAAGCGGACGACGCGATCGTTCTCGACACCTCCAAACTCACTGTGGAAGAACAGGTGGAGTTTATTGTTCAGCGCGCTGAAGAGCTGGTTAAAGGAACGTTAAAACAGTGACTGTTACCGTCGATACGTTTTCAGGGTTTTGCTGGGGTGTTG
>DATCJD010000179.1:0-6179 GCA_036507435.1 Bacteroidota bacterium | reverse complement strand
AAGAAAAACGTCGACGCCGCACTGACGCACACGCCGACTGTCCAAGGAGTCGTTGTTCTTAAGCGGTCGGGCGTGGAAGTCCATATGGAACCGGGACGCGACTTCTGGTGGGACGGATTGATGGAAACGGCAGAGGATCAGTGTGAAGCAGAAAAGCTTGACTCCGAACATCCTCTCTACATCCTCTATACGAGCGGCAGCACGGGCAAACCGAAGGGCGTGCTTCATACGACGGGTGGATACTTAACGGGTGTCTACATCACAACGAAATGGGTGTTCGACATCAAGGACACCGACACCTACTGGTGCACCGCGGATATCGGCTGGGTGACGGGTCATTCCTATGTCGTGTACGGACCGCTGGCGAACGGAGCGACGAGCGTGATGTATGAAGGCGCGCCGAATTGGCCCGAGCCGGATCGCTTTTGGCGAATTATAGACAAGCATAAGGTCAACATTTTTTACACTGCGCCTACCGCTATTCGCGCGTTCATTCGCTGGGGAGAGCAGTGGCCCCTGAAGCACGATCTCAGCTCGCTTAGGTTGCTTGGGACTGTCGGCGAACCGATTAATCCCGAAGCGTGGATGTGGTACCATAAAATTATCGGCAAAGAACGCTGTCCGATTGTCGATACCTGGTGGCAGACGGAGACAGGGGCTATCATGATTACGCCGTTACCGGGAGCGACGCCGACGAAGCCGGGAACGGCGACACTACCCTTTCCGGGCATCGTGCCGGATGTCGTTAACAAGGAAGGAAAATCAGTCGGGAAAAATGAAGGCGGTTATCTCGTCATCCGAAAGCCATGGCCCTCCATGTTGCGTACGATTTACGGCGATCCGGGACGTTTCAAACAAGAGTATTGGAACGAGATTAAGGGAATGTATTTTACGGGCGATGGAGCGCGACGTGATAAAGACGGATACATTTGGATCATGGGCAGGGTGGATGATGTGCTGAATGTTGCGGGGCATAGGCTTGGCACCGCGGAAATAGAAAGCGCGCTCGTAAGCCATGACTTCGTCGCGGAAGCGGCGGTCGTCGGCAAGCCGGACGAACTGAAGGGTTCCGCCATCTGCGCGTTCGTGACGTTGGAAGGACACAGAACTCCTTCGAATGGACTGAAAGAAGAATTGCGTCAGCATGTTGCTAAAGAAATCGGCGCTCTTGCTAAACCGGATGAAATTCGTTTCACCGACGCACTCCCGAAGACGCGGAGCGGAAAAATCATGCGCAGGCTTCTGCGCGAAATTGCATCCAGTGGAGCGGTGACTGGTGATACGACGACGCTTGAGGATTTTTCCGTGCTAGAAAAACTCAGGGCGGGAGAGGAAGAATAATTTTTATTAGTAAAGATGTGCCACAAAGGCACTAAGACCCGAAGCTTTATTTTCAAAAAAATGTTTTTCGTGACTTTGTGTCTTCGTGGCGATGCTTTTTAGGAATAGTTTATGCAAACAATATATTATTGCCCCTATAAATCCCAATTCGGTACGCTTCATATTGCATCTACGAACAAGGGCGTGTTCAGAATAGACCTTCCACGGCGCACAAGGGCGGAATTTCTGGCATCGCTAAAAAAGTACAGTCATGGAGCAGAAATAATAGAATCGTCCGAGAAAAACAACCTGATTCTCGATGAGCTGGAGAGGTATTTTGATGGAAAACTCGAGCGATTTCGCACCAAACTCGACCCGCAGGGCACCGAGTTTCAACTACAGGTATGGAAAGAGCTTCTCAAAATCCCTTACGGCACAGTCATAACGTATAAGCAACTGGCTCAACGGGTTGGTAAGCCTGAAGGCTACCAAGCCGTTGGCAGGGCAAACGGAACGAACCCGATACCCATCGTCATTCCTTGTCACCGCGTCCTTGGCTCGAATAACGACCTCGTCGGTTACGGCGGCGGTATAAAAATGAAAGAAAATCTCCTTCGGCTTGAAGGAGCGTTGATGTTATAATGTTTTTTACATTTCCTTTTCCTTTTGATTTTTTCCTTTATTCATGTCCTTTCTTAAAGACCTAAATCCAGTACAACAAGAAGCCGCGAAAGCCGCAAACGGTCCGGTGATGATTATCGCCGGAGCGGGGAGCGGCAAGACGCGCGTGCTGACGTACCGTATTGCCTATCTCTTGGAGTGCGGCGTCCCGCCGTATCAAATTCTTGCGCTTACGTTTACGAACAAAGCCGCGAACGAAATGAAAGAACGCATCAAGAAGCTCGTGGGCGAGAAGGCGAACGAGTTATGGATGGGTACGTTCCATTCGATGTTTGCGCGCGTGTTGAGACGCGAATGCGAAGCGCTTGGCTACACGCGCACGTTTACAATCTATGATAGCGATGATTCTCAGAGTGCGATAAAAAAGTGCATCGCCGACCTGAATATCTCCTTTCAGCAATACGCGCCGCAAATGTTCCAATCGAGAATCAGCGGAGCGAAAAACCAGCTTATCTCTCCCCCGCAGTATGAAAAGCTCGCTCGCGACCTTGTTGATGAGAAAGTCGCTAAGGTGTACACCGCCTACCAGCGCACACTCGAACGAAGCAATGCCATGGACTTTGACGATTTGCTTGTGAAGCCGATAGAACTGTTCCAACGCAATCCTGCCGTACTGGAGAAATACCAGAACCGCTTCAAATTTACGCTCGTGGATGAATTTCAGGATACCAACCGCGCGCAGTATGAAGTCACGAAGTTACTTTCACAGAAGCATAAAAACATCTGCGTCGTCGGCGACGACGCGCAGAGTATTTATTCGTTCAGGGGAGCGGATATCCGCAACATCCTCGATTTTGCGAAAGACTACGCGGATTGCCAGACCTTCAGGCTGGAACAGAACTACCGCTCCACAAAAAATATCCTCGGAGCGGCAGACCGCTTAATCAAGTACAATGCCAACCAGTTAGAGAAAGACCTCTGGACGGAAAATCCCAAAGGAGACGCCATCATGCTCGTCGAGTGTGCTGACGACAGGGAAGAGGGATATTTGATTGTGCAATCCATCCAAGAGGAAAGCCTCCACAAAAAACTCGACCTGAAAGATTTCGCTGTTCTCTACCGGACAAACGCACAGTCTCGTACCATTGAAGACGCGTTGCGCCGAAATGGAATCCCTTACGTGATTGTTGGCGGCATCCGGTTCTATGAGCGCAAGGAAATAAAGGATGTCCTCGCCTACCTGCGCCTGCTTGCCAATCCCAACGATGAAGAAAGCTTACTGCGTGTCATCAATTATCCTGCGCGGGGAGTCGGCGAAACAACGATTGAACGTTTGCGCGAATTTGCGAGATTACAAAATATCTCGTTGTATTACGCCCTCGCTCTGGTCAACCAGATCAAAGACATTGCCGACCGGATGAAGAAGGGGATGACGGATTTCCGTACCCTCATCCAGAAATACGCCACGCTTCGCCCGCAAATGTCCCTGAGCGAGCTAACACGCTCTTTAGTGGACGAATTGGGCATATTACGCGTCTATAAGGAGGAAGGAACGCCAGAATCGCTCGGTCGCTGGGAGAACGTGCAGGAGCTTCTTTCCGCTATTTCGGAATTCAGTCACGAGAAAGAAGAAGCAACGCTCGAATCGTTCCTCGAAGAAGTCGCTCTCGTGTCCGATATAGACCAGTGGGAGGGAACAAGGAACGTCGTTACACTCATGACACTCCATGCGTCGAAAGGGCTTGAATTCCCTGTAGTGTTTATTTCCGGATTGGAAGAGGGATTACTGCCGTTTTATTCCTCGGAAGTTTCCGGGCATGATTTGGAAGAAGAACGACGCTTGCTCTACGTCGGGATGACTCGCGCACAGAAGAATCTTTATTTAAGCTACACGAAATTGCGGTACCGTTACGGTGAGCCGAGCTTCCCGATGCAGTCCCGATTTCTTTCTGAGATTGGGACGGAGGGCGTGAAACGTAAAGAAAGTATTCCTACGCGTCGCGTAACGGATGTCGTCACGCAATCTTCGAATGGTTCCTCTAGAAAAGCGCGCCCAAAACAACGTCAAACCAACGGCGACGGTTTCTACTCTGACGACTTACACGATTATGAAAACGAATCGCAGGAACCCACTGCGATCAAGGCTGGTACGCGAGTGCAACATGAAGTATTCGGCGAGGGGAAAGTGGTGCAGATAACAGGAAAAGGGGATCAGCGGAAAGCAACGGTGCACTTCGATGAGTACGGCGTCAAAAATCTAATTCTCAAGTTTGCAAAATTGCGACAAGCTTGATTCTATTTTTTATTGGTTCCACTTCTTCGAACTTACCAACACAATGTTCCCCCAATACTCTCTGTGGAGATAATGGGTGATCAGCGAATTAAATTCCGGCACTTTGAGAGCGGGAACAATAATATACAGGTAGATTTTCCCGCCGCCTCGTTGGTAGGCCTGGTCAAGGTATACATTGTATTGCGTTAAGGCATGGTCGGTTTCAAAATCGTTCGCCCCCGTTTTCGCCTCACCGATAATATAGGCTTTCCTCTTTTCATCATACGCATAAATGTCCGGCGTTTTATCTTCCTGGTCTCCGTAGCCGTCGTTGAAGAGCGGCGTCGGCCGGGGATAGCCCAGGCCCCCTGAGACGCCGAGTATTTCGAAATCTTGCTGTTTGAATATCTCCAGCAATTCGGCGACTAACTCGTCGTGTTTTTCACCATCCAGCCGGTCGCTCATAGTGCTCGTGAATGTTGAAATTACCGTTTCTTGAGAAGGTTGTTCTTGCTGAGAACGGCGCGCGTGCTACTTGCTTTCCAGAGGTCGTACATGAACCGGTTGTGCGCGGGATGCTTGTCGCAGTACCTGAGGTCGAGGATAATGGCGTTCTTTTCTTTACGGATTTCATAATCGGTTGTGGTGACGTCATGCTCACGAAGAATTTCGCTGAGTTCAGCCCAGACTTTTTCTTCTTTTTTATCGTCGAACTTTATTGTTGCGGTAACAAAGTGGCACTTACCGAGCAGTTTGTGTTCATATTGGGAGAGGAATATGAGCACGAAAAGAACCATCAACGTGAAAAAGATTGCGATAAACGGAAACCCTGCGCCGATGCACAACCCGATGGCGGCGACAGTCCACGTGACCGCGGCAGTTGTTAAGCCGGTGATGGTCCCGCGCGATTGGATAATCGTCCCCGCGCCGATAAAACCAATGCCGGTAACCACTTGGCTCGCAATACGTGAGGGGTCGCTCACGACGCCGGTAAATTGTAAAGAGATGATTTCTCCTACCACCATATAGAGAGTAGAGCCGAGGCAAATAAGGATATTTGTTCGTAATCCGGCGGGCTTGCCGCGGCGTTCGCGTTCGATGCCGATAATGCCGCCGCAAATGACGGCGGCTAACGATTTGATGAAGAGGTCGGGGAGGATAACCCGGAATTCTTGCCACGTTTCCATACATATGCCTCGTTCTGGAGATAGTCTGAGGAGGAATCTATCCCGCGCGTACTTCGGAGCCGCGAAGGACCTTCTCATAGTACTGTTCGTACTGTTCTATGACTTTTGAGGCTTCGAACATCATCGCACGCTTGCGGGCGGCTTTAGCGAATTCCTGGTGCTTCGCAGGCGACGTAAGAAGCTCAACCGCATATTTCGACATGCGGTCAACATCGCCCAGTTCTGCAATGAAGCCGGTTTCGCCGTGAGAAACTAATTCCGGCAGTCCCCCGACACTCGACGAAATAACCGGCACTTCGCATGCCATCGCTTCAAGCGCCGCCAAGCCGAAGCTTTCGGATTGACTCGGCAGAAGAAAGAGGTCTGCGCCGGAAAGAATATTCACCATTTCTGTTTGCTTGCCGAGAAATTTCACGTACTCGCCGATACCCAAATCGCGCGCAAGATGCTCGCACTGAGACCTGTCAGGTCCGTCTCCAATCAGCAGAAGACGACTTGGGACTCTCTTATGGACCTCATCGAAAATCTTAATGACATCCGGCACGCGTTTCACCGGACGGAAGTTCGATGTGTGCACGAGTATTTTTTCATTTGCATCCGGGCAAATTTTTCTGACTTCGCTTGCCGGCATTCTTTTGTATATGTTGGTGTCGATGAAATTGTGGATGACTTCGATGTCTTTTTCCACGCCGTAATTCGTAATCGTCTTTTCTTTCAGAAACCGCGAAACAGCTGTCACGCCGTCGCTCTTTTCAATGCTGAATTTCATCACCGGGAGA
>DATCJD010000178.1:0-2637 GCA_036507435.1 Bacteroidota bacterium | reverse complement strand
CTGCACTGCCGATTGTGCCGGATGCAACTGGAGAAAATCCGGAATAGAATCCTGACGCGAAGAGCTTCACAAGCCAATGCACTTCCGGCCGCGTAGCGGATGGAGTCGGGGCGTTTGATGAGACTTCGTTACTTTCCTGATTCGGTGACTCGGAAGGCAAAATAGTAAAGCTCCCGGATAGTTTTCCAGTTGTCGATGACGTACATGACGCCTGTCCAGAGCGTAATGAGTGTGATGACGACCATCAATGAATACAACAATGTGTAGTCAAGCAGGATTTCAATGGCGGTCGCATAATTTGCTTTGAAGAATTCAATGTCCCGCGCGACGTACAGAAAGAGGATATAAAAAATAACGACGAACTGCATAAACGTTTTTGTTTTGGCGAACTTCGACGTATCGAATGCCTTGCCTTTGAGTTCCGAGTATGTGCGAAGGAATGTGATGAGCACATCCCTGCTGATAATCACCCACACTGTCCAGCCGGGCACTAAACCAAGATAAATGAAAGCAATGAGCGTTGCAGAGGTAACGACTTTATCGGCAAGCGGGTCAAGGAACTTTCCCCATCGGCTCACATAACCCCAGCGGCGGGCGACCCAGCCGTCGTACCAGTCAGTTAACAGCGCGATAAAGAACACCACGAGCGAAAGTTGGCGCAGTACGGCGTCAGAGGAAAATAAGAAAGCGAGGAAGACCGGCGTGAGGACGACCCTCAGTAAGGTCAGCTGGTTCGGAGGTGAGAAGGCGAAACTCATTGCGTGATAATTCTCGCAAATTGACTTTTGAACACTCGTGCCACGATGAAACCCAATCTAACAGTTTTTGGCGGAAATAAAAAATCCCGTTACACAAACGGGATTCTTGGGTGCCCCACATCAACAATGTTGACGTTACGCGGCTTTACGAATTTTTCCGGACTTGATGCAGTTCGTGCAGACTTGAATACGCCGGACGGTACTACCTTCGAGCACCACGCGGACTTTCTGCAAATTCGGCAGAAAACGCCGCGGGGTACGGTTGTGAGCGTGGCTCACATGATTGCCAGCCATCGGTTTTTTACCGCAGATTTCACACATGCGTGCCATCGAACATCTCTCCAAGAATCTAATAGTGTCAGAAGTAAACTGACATAATATAGCAAAAAAAAATCAGAGAGGCAAGACGATTTTATCACTCCGTCTGTTTGAAATCCGCATTGCAGAACCACGTTTTTTTGGTTATCATCTTATAGGGAGGCGACGTGAGTATCGTCTCCACTCCATGTATGACTATCTTAGGTATTGAAACATCGTGCGACGAAACATCTGCGGCAGTTGTGCGCGACGGAGCACTGCTTTCGAACATCACCACTTCGCAGTTGTTTCATTCAACATACGGCGGGGTGGTGCCGGAACTTGCATCCCGGGCGCACCAGAAGCTGATTGTGCCCATTGTTGAGGAGGCATTGAAGAAAGCAGCGGTGACAAAAAATGAGCTGGATGCTGTTGCCGCGGTGTACGGACCGGGGCTGATCGGAGCGATTCTCGTCGGGTTGAGTTTCGGCAAATCGCTTGCATTGGGATTGCGCATACCGTTTATCGGAGTGAATCACATGGAGGCACATATTCTCTCTAACCTCATCGAGGAGCCGAAGCCCGTATTTCCTTTTCTGAATCTGACAGTCTCGGGCGGGCATACACAATTAGTATTGGTGAAACAACCGTTCGAGTACGAGATACTCGGCGAGACAAAAGACGATGCGGTAGGCGAGGCATTTGATAAAGTAGCAAAGATGCTCGGGATCGGATACCCCGGCGGACCGATGGTTGATACACTTGCGGCAAAAGGCAACCCGGCGTTTGTGAATTTTCCCCGTCCGTATTTGTCGGACGATTCATTCGAATTTAGTTTTAGCGGATTGAAAACTTCCGTACTGTACTATCTGCGAAAAATCGGCTTTGACGCCGCGCAACAAAACGAACAATTTCTTTCCGATGTCTGTGCAAGTTTTCAAGCGGCGGTTGTTGACGTGTTAATTCGCAAGACGATCTCTGCCGCGAAAAAATTCAAGGTGAAGGATATCGCCGTCGCGGGCGGGGTAGCCGCGAATTCAGAACTGAGAACACGGCTCGATGAACGAGCGCGCAAAGAGGGATTTCGGCTGTTCATTCCGAAGTTCGAGTACTGCACCGATAACGGCGCAATGGTTGCCATGGCTGGATTCTTGAGAATGGCTGAAGGGCGAACATCGGATTTAGAATTGACTGCCGAGCCGAATGTAGAGTTACGTTAGCACAATGAACCGCATCAAACATAAATTCGAAGAGCTTGCGCGGGCGGATAAGAAGGCGCTCATTCCGTACATCACGCCGGAGTTTCCGGTCAAGGGTGCTACCGTGCCTCTTCTGCAAGCGCTCGAACGTTCCGGCGCGGACCTCATCGAAGTGGGCATACCTTTCTCCGACCCGTTAGCCGACGGGAAGACTATTCAGCACGCGTCGGAAATCGCGTTGCGCAACGGCGTTACGATTTCGATAATTCTCGATGCCGTGAGACAGTTTCGTGCGTCAAGTACTCTGCCAATTCTGTTAATGGGATACATCAATCCCGTACTTCGGTATGGGCCGAAAAAATTTCTTTCAGATTGTGCTACTG
>DATCJD010000177.1:0-7451 GCA_036507435.1 Bacteroidota bacterium | reverse complement strand
GTCTTTTCGTTCAACAGCGCCATCTCACCGAAGTATTCGCCTGGTCCAAGCCGCGCGAGCACCTGGCGCGCGCCGTTGCTGTCTTCGCGCACGACTTCCGCTTCGCCGCCGAGAATAATGTAGAGGCAGTCGCCGAGGTCGCCTTGCCGGAACACCGCCTCGCCCGGTTCGAAGTGCGCCTGCACGACGCCCTGCGAGTTGCCGAGTTTCAGCTGGACAATTTCCGGCGGGATGAGCACGTCGATGAACCACGACAGCCCGACTTTTAATTTGCGGTCGAGGCCCGGAAGTTTCCACCAATAGATTGCGCGCCATACGATCCACGCGAGAAACCCAGATTGCTTGATGCCGAAAATTTCCATCACGGCGTTGCGGTAGCCGAGCGCGCCCATTTTTCCTAATCCCTCAAAATCGTACCGTCGTTTTTGTTTTCCGGTGATTGCGGCGATAATATTCCGCGCGGCGGTACTCGCCTGGCGAATGGCATGCTGTGCCGTCGGCGGAGCGAAGCCTTTGCCGGAAGGATTCGGCACGAGGGCGCAATCGCCCATCGCCCAGACGTCGGCACATCCTTCAACTTGCAGGAACGCGTCGGTTTTTATTTTTCCTTTCTCTTTCGGAATCTGAAGTCCTTCGACCAGCGGGTGGGGCATCGAGGGAACGGTAGAGACCAGCGTTTTCGTCGGGATGCGTTCGCCGTTCGCGAGGACGGCGGAATCGGGCGTTGCCGTGCGCAACCGGTTCTTCAGAAGAAGCTCTACGCCGCGCTTCTGAAGCAATCTCTGCGCGTACAGGCTCAGCTCAGGTCCCAGCTCTTTATCGAGGATTTTCTCGCCGGAATGCACCAGGACGACGCGGATTTCCTCGCGGCTGATGCCCTGGTAGTGTTTTGTTGCGCGGCGCACGAAGTCGTTCAATTCCGCAACAACCTCCACGCCGGAGAACCCGCCGCCCGCGACGACGAACGTCAGCAACTGTTCGCGCAGCTCATGGTCAGTTTCAATCGCCGCTTCTTCGAGCACGTGGATGAGATGGTTGCGGAGATAGAGCGCGTCGGCAAGATTTTTGAACGGCAGTGCGTGCTCGTGCAAGCCCGGCATGTTGCGGAAGTCCGTTACATTGCCCAGAGAGATCACGAGATGGTCGTAGTGAAGCACGTGCGGGCGGGGGCGAAAGCCGTGCCCGAGCGTCACCGTTTTGTTCACCGTATCGATGGCTTCCACGTCGCGGACGTACAGCATCGTGTCCGGAAGCAAACGCCGAAGCGGGCTGACCGTATCGAGAATGCCGATACTGCCGGAAATGATTTCCGGGAGCATCGGCTGGAACACGAAATAGTTCTCGCGGTTGACGAGAACGACTTCAATGTTGTCGTAGCGGCGTGAGAGTGTCTGCAGATAGTATGCGCAGTACGCCCCGCCGAACCCGCCGCCGAGGATCACTACACGTTGTTTATCGTTTTCGCGTGTTGCCATTATTTTTTATCCAAGAAGGACACGAAGTCGGACGAAAAATTCCTCCCCCATCCGCCTCAGGCGGATTTCCCCCTCAAAGTGGGGGACAATAAAGATTTTTTTATTTTAGACGGAACAGCCTTTCAGCGTTTCCGCGCACGATTTTTGCAAAGTCATCGGAGGATAACTCCGTTCGCAAGCGTTCGATAAGCTCTTCGTAGCGTTGGTAATGCTCCTTGCCGTAATACGTTGCGTCGGTGCCGAAGAGCACGCGGTCTGTGCCCGCCTCGGCAATCATCCGCATCACGTCGCCGGGTTTGACCTGTGCGGTTTCGAGATACAGTTGCGCGTCTCCCGCGGCAACGGCTTCCTTCACGACGGCAATCGCGCTGTCGTGCGCGGTTTTGAACCCGGTGTGATACAATATCACCGGCACGTTCGGATGCCGGCGCGCAACGGCGTAAATCCTACGCGGGTCGGCGTGAGTACCGGATGCGTCCGAATGAAACACCGCCGGTATGTTGTACTTCTCGCACAAAGCAAGATAACCGTCGACCGACGGGTTATCCGCCGCGAAGTGATTCATCTCCGGATGGATTTTGATTCCCACGAAGAGCGAAAGCGTTGCCGGGTCGCTCAAGAATGCTTCAAGATTCGCGGGCGAGCCGTCGTTGGGCCTCGACCACAGCAATCCCCGGAACTGTTCGCCGTGCGCGCGGAGGAAATCCACTGCACGCTGGTTAGCGGCGGTCTCGTCGATGTTTTCCGTCTCCGGCAAATCCGCTCCGTCGATGTTGGAGACGAGGACGAGCTTCATGCCGTATTCCCGCGCGTTCGCGAGCAATGTCTCGGTGCTGAGGTCATAGCCCTTGAATGATCCGATATGCCCGTGCACGTCGATGATCCGGTACGCGGACCATTTTCCGGCACTGGCAAGACAACCGGAGAGCAAGAACATCATAACGCCTGCAAGAGAGTTCTGCACCTTTATAATACGGAAACTTCCGCTCATTTCTTTTTCGCCCGTTCTTTCTTAATAACGTCCGTTAACCCTAACTTTAATGTGGCTTTCGAGATGTAGCCGTCAACGCCCAGTTGTTCAACGGACGCTTGCAAGGCATCGTCCGGGTACGCGGAGCAGATGTAGACGCCGGTATCCGGGAAACGTTCTTTGATGGTTTGGGGAGTTTTCGTGCCGCCGGCCTTCGGCATGTTGAGGTCGATGAAGACGACGTCCGGTTTGTATTTTTCGACGCCGCTCAGCGCGTCCGCGCCGTTGCGCGCTGTGCCGACGATTTCTACTTCTTTCTGTCCGCGCAAAAAGAGTGTAATCAATTCCTGGAACATCTCATTATCGTCTGCGATGTAGATCCGCAACGGCGTCATAGGTTCTGTGAGCTCAATCGAGGCAATCGAAGAAATTTATTAGTACATTACACGTTAAGAGACTGCAGAAAGCAAGAACTAAGCTACGTATCTTTTTGTCTTGTATCAATAAAGTGGAGGAACATTTGCCATGGCTGTAGAATCCATTGATATTCCGATAGGCACGACGATGCCGGCATTCACGTTGAAGGACGCCGCAGGCGCTCCGTTTGCGAGTGATGCGCTGTTCGGAGAGAAGGGCTTGCTCGTGCTCTTCACCTGCAACCATTGCCCGTATGCGAAAGCCGTGTGGCCGCGCACGATTGCCATCGCTGAGGCGGCGAAGAAACTCGACATCAACACGGTAGGCATCAACCCCAACATCCACCCGAACTATCCCGAAGACGCTCCGGAAGTGATGCTGGAACGCATTAAGGAATGGGGCGTTACGTTTCCGTATTTGGTGGACGAGACGCAGAAGGTCGCCGCCGATTTCAAAGCGCAGTGCACGCCGGATATTTATTTGTTCGACCGGAACAAGAAGCTCGTGTACCACGGCCGCGTGGACGATAACTGGCAGGATGAATCGAAAGTGACCGCGCAGGAGTTGAACACCGCAGTGAAGAATCTTGCCGAGGGAAAGCCGATTGCGGGAGAGCAGTATCCGTCGCTCGGTTGTTCAATCAAATGGCGGGTGAATCCGTATAATTAGAAGGCAGGAGATAGAGGCCAGAAGTCAGAGGACAGCAGAAGAAAAACTGTTCCTCTCGGTGAAGAACATGCCGACGGAAAATATTTACCGCAGCCGTTCTAACGCTTTCAGCTTGTCTTCTGCGCGCTTGCGGTATTCGAGTGTCGCTTTGTGGGTCGGGTTGATGAGGAGCACTTTGTCCCAGAACTCCAGCGCGGATTTGTAGTCTTCTTTCACGTAGTGTTGCAGTCCGACCTTATAAAAATTATCAACCTGCATTTGTAATGTATCGCGGGTTTGCTCCATCTGTGCACGGGCTTCACGGTTCCGTTCATCCCGTTTGAGGATGTCGGTAAACACTTGAAGCGCTTCGAAATGCTTCCCCTCGTTATACAGCGCCTTTCCTTGCTCAACTTCTAACGCGATTCGTTTCGTGCGAACGTTTGCAAGTCCGGCGCGGGCGGCTGTATTGCCCGGTTCAAGCGCTTGCACGCGCTCGTATTCCTGCTGTGCTTCATCGAGCTGGTTCTTGTCGGCAAACCCTCTCGCGCGTGCGAGCATATTCTGGACTGATTCTTTTTCACTCGCTTCGAGTTCCACAAGTCGTTCCGCGATTGTTTCGTTTTCCGGGTCGATGTCGAGCGCCCGCGTGTAACTTTGCCGGGCACGGTCGAGTTCGCGCCGTGTTTTCAAACTGTCGCCGGCTGTGACCAATTGCTGAACGAGCGCCTCGCGTTTCGGCCCGATTCTTGCGATGCTCGCTCGCGCTTCGCTGTGTCCCGGTTCAATTTGGAGAATTCGTGTGTACCGGCGGAGGGCTTCGAGATAATTATTACGCGCTTCGAACGACGTTCCCTGCTGAAGATACTGAGCCACAAGCGAATCGAGCACGGCGATGGCGCGCCCCGCCATCAGTTCAGCGTTTGCGAACGATTCGTCGTATTCGTAAGCCGTGAGAAAATCCGTGCGGGCTTGCCGAAAATCCTGCTTGTCGAACGCGGACATGCCGGCTTCGTAGTGCCGGTCGCGTAGTGTCGTTGCGGGATCGCTGATGCGGAAGCTTGCTGAGAACACAATGCCCGGTTTTCCCACGCTGAGATGCGCCTGCAGGTAGGGCGTGGTGAACGTGAAGCCGCCGAAGACGGATTTGAATGTTCGCGTTCCGGCTTGCACCCGGATAGCATCCGTCACGCGTGCGTCCGCGCCGAGGAGCGCGGCGTGTTCCGCGCTGTTCTTTTGCCATGCCGCCTGCACGCGCACGTCATGGGGCATCACCCAATACGCCGCGCCCGCGTTCAACGATGCATCGTTGTGCGGGAAGTTCGAGCTAAGGTTAACCGCGCTGAACCCGGCATGAAGTCCCGAAGCCCGCCCGTTTTCCGGCAGATGCATCGTCGCACCGAGCGAGAGGGAGAGCGAACCTTCGATGTCGGGTATGACGTTCACCGCTCCGCCCGCGCTGAACGAAGCGTCAATGCGTGTGCCATAGCCGAGCGAGAATGCTTTGGACGGTCCGTAATTCGCGACGCCTGCGGCGAACGTGCCGAGGAACGGCTCGAAGTACGACGCGCTCAACGAGGCGAGGTTGGAGAAACGATTCGTACTGAGGAGGAATTCGTTTTGATGGAGCCGCGCAAGTTCAGCCGGGTTTAGGAACAGCGCGCCGGGACTTGCGTGCCACATGACTGACGAGCCGCCGAGCGCGTAGTCGTTGCCGCCCGTACGCTGAGCATGCACCGGAACAACACACAACAGAAATACGATGAGTGCGAGGAACAGTATTCGATGATGCATCGTTATGATTTCAAGTACGATATCTGGAAGACTTCGACGCGTTGCGCTTTTCCCTTCACCGGGACTTTTCCCTGCGGTTTTGTTTGCATGAAGCCGTTCATTCTCTGCGTGACTTCTTTCGTGACAAAGATTTCCGACGGTCCCGCGAGTCCGCACAGACGTGACGAAAGATTCACCGTATCCCCGATGGCGGTATAGTCCATCCGGTCGGATGAGCCCATGCTTCCCACGACTGCCGCGCCGGTGGAAATGCCGATACCGATCTCAAGAACGATTTCGTTTTTTGCTTTGCGGGCTTTGTTCAGTTCGGTAAGCTGTTGCTGGATTTCCACCGCGGCGGCGACGGCGTTGTGGACCATCTCCTTGCCCTGAAAAATACTCATCAGCCCGTCGCCCAAAAATTTATCCACACTGCCGCTGTGCCGGTGGATGATTTTCGTCTGAAGGTCGAGATACTGGTTCAGCGTTTCGACGATTTCTTCGGGCCAGAGTTTTTCGGAAATCGAGGTGAAGTTCCGGACGTCGGTAAACAAGGTCGTAATAACGCGCCGCGAGCCTTCGAGCTTCATCTCGCGCCCGTCGGCAATGACCTGTAGCGTCGCCTTCGAAACGAATTTCTGCATCTCGGTCTTTTCGCGGATCTGCAAGACCATGTGGTTGAAGTCGTTTGCCAGCGTTCCCAATTCATCTTTGGAGCGCGTGCGCACATGCGCTTTCAAATCGCCCAACCCGACACTCCGCGCCGCGTCGGAAATGCGGATAATGATGTTGACAATTCTTTTAGAAATAAGATACACAATGGAAATCGCTATGCACGAGACGATGAAGCTCGCGAGGAGGATGCTTCGTTTCATTTCTTCTACCGGGGCGAGCATTGCTTCTTTCGAGAACGTGACCATCGCGCTGCCAAGGAGAATTTTTCTCGCTCCTTCTCTTCGCTGGTCCTTGACGAAAATTGCCTGCACGAATTGCAGTTGTTCCGGGGTTTCAATCACTTGGCTGGAGTCTGAAGCGGTCAGTGCTTCCCACTCGTCGGGCGATATGAGCTGGTCGATGTGTTCCGCGTCGAAGTGCGCCACGATTGTTCCCGTGCGGTCAATCACCATCATATCTTCCATAGCGGGCACTTTGCGCTTGATGGAATTTTTCAGGTAATCTTGTATTTCAATAGTGTTATCCAGCAGAAGATTATCCTGCGACACGGCGACGAGGCTCTGCACGATGTTTGTGCCTAAGATGGTCGTCTGCACTCTCAACTCGCGCTCCTGAATGCCCAACGTGATGGTACTGATAATGAAGGTCACGACGACGATGGACACGCCGACGATAATGCTGAGCTTCACACGGATTTTGATGCGCAGGAAAAAATCTACAAGCCATGCCCATGCGGTCTCCAGCCGTGTCCGGGATGAGCGGACAGCCTGGTTAAGGAATCCCTGAAGTTGTAGGAGCAAGGTTTTCATGAACGGCGCACGTGGTCAAGAGTGGTTCTACAGCGGCGACACTATAACGGGAACTCGGTCGCACTTAAATTTGTCTTTTCGAAGTTCAAAAGCAAGAGGAAAGTCCACGCCTGTTTACGGGGAGAACTTCGAAGTACGAAGGTGGAAGTGAGAAGTAAAGATTCCTCCCCCATCCGCCGCAGGCGGATTTCCCCCTCAGGGAGGGGGACAATTACTTTTTAATCCGGGTAAATATATTTCACATCTGTTACAATATCCGAGTGGATGCTTTTGAGCACGGGACACGTGTTGCCGATGTCTTCTAACCACGCGCGCTTCTCGTGCGGGATTCCTTTCGGCATCGTCAAATGCGTTAGAAGTTTCACGACTCTGCGCGGCTGGTCTGCACTCATGTGCTTTTCCACGTGGATGTCCGTCCCGTCCAGCTTGAAGCCCTCGTTCCTCGACTTTATCGCCATCGTAGTGATCATGCAGGTTGCAAGCGCAGAGGCGATGAGGTCGGTGGGCGAGAAGCTTTCACCCCCGCCGAAGTTATCCGTCGGCGCGTCGGTGGTGAGTTGTGTTGTGCTTGGGAGATGGACGACCTGCGACCGCAAGCCACCCTGATACGTTACGTGTTGTGGGACCATGGGATTTTTCCCTGTTCTACATTTGTTGTTCGAGAGTTACACTCCCGAACCGGAT
>DATCJD010000176.1:0-6427 GCA_036507435.1 Bacteroidota bacterium | reverse complement strand
TGATTGATAATCTCCTTATTACTGTACCGGCATAAGGAACAGAACGAATGCCTGTCTCGTCCAACAAAAGAGAGAACTTTGCGGCGGTGATCATGGCGGCGGGAATGGGCACTCGCATGAAGAGGCCGGAGGTCGCGAAGGTGATGTTCGAGTTGCGCGGCAAGCCGATGGTGCATTATGTGTTGGATACTGCGCTCGCAGTCGGCTCGGAGAAAGTAATCGCCGTCGTCGGCTTTCAGCACGAGGGAGTCGTGAAGTACCTCGCCGGCACGCACCCGTCGGTCGAATATGTGACGCAGGAGCCTCAGTTGGGCACGGGGCACGCCGTCATGCAAACGGAACAGGCGCTGGCGGATTTTTCCGGCAACGTGTTGGTGCTCTCCGGAGATGTGCCGTTGCTCAGAACAGAGACGCTCGGCGAGTTGCTGAATCTTCATCGTTCTTCTGAGGCCGTCGCAACCGTGTTGACGGCGGAGTTTGCCGACCCCGCTGGATATGGGCGCATTATTCGCAATTCACAGGGGTTGGTTGAAAAAATTGTCGAGCAGAAGGACGCCTCAGCGCCGGAATTGTCTGTACGGGAAATTAATTCCGGCATTTATGTGTTTAAGAAAGAGCCGCTGTTCGAGGGCTTACGGCATATTTCCCCGCATAATGCTCAGAATGAGTACTATCTTACCGATGTGTTCGGGTATTTCTGGAAGATCGGTCGGAAGGTAGCGGCGTTCAAAACGCCGCAGGCGGAAGAAATCCAGGGCATCAATACGCACGAGCAGTTACAGGAAGCGGTGAGGATTTTAGAGTATCGCGAGAAGGCTCTATCCTGACAACGTCTTGACAATCATTTGAGTTTTAAGTACCATACTACGTAGAGAGTTCACACGTTTGTGAGGAGGATGCAGGTATGAAAAAGATACTCGGTTTGACGATAACGGCGTTAGTGCTTGTCAGTTCGCTCGCCGTGGCACAATTGAAGTCGAAGATTGACACGCCCCCTCCGGTCAGCGAGTCCATGATGAGGCCCGGCTCATCCGATTTCTTATTGGGGTTATTCGACCCGAGCAAGCTTTCGATGCGGCACAATTTTTCGATGTCGTATACGACCTTTGCCGGACAAGGGTTGTCGCTGGGCACCTATACGAATAGCCTGATGTATCAATTTTCCGACGCGCTCGACCTTCAGGCGGATGTTAGTCTCATGCACTCACCCTACAGTTCGTTCGGCAATAAGAATGATTTCAGTAAATTGTTTTTGAGCAAAGCACAGCTCAACTTTCGCCCGACGGATAACATGCTCCTGCAGATTCAGTACCGCGAGTTGCCGCCGATGTACTGGCTTGGTGGTAATCGCCACTCGAACCTCTACTACGGAATTGACCGATACGGGGATCAATACTAACACCGTTGAGACACATGACAGGATATGGTACCGAGCAGCCGCTCGCAGTCGAGCGTGTCTGCTCGGTTATTTTTTTGCCGCACAGGATCGCATGATAGTTTGCAGTGACAGTTCCGCTGTATGAAGGAAGCGCCGACGGAAACATCTCCATCTCCGCAGAATCCCTCTCAGCCCCGGCAGGTACGCCCGGTGTGGAAACGACTTCTCCCGCTCGCGTTTGGTGCTCTCGCGCTCATGCTGTTGTACGTCGCCGTCCGGGGACTATTCAGTTCGTCGGGTGAACCGGAAATTACAGGAGGCGGGCGGGTTCGCGCCATTCAGCTCGATGTGCTGAACGGTTCCGGCGAAACAGGCCTCGCCCAGCGCATGACGGATTATCTGCGCGCGCGTGGGTTCGACGTTGTCGAGATGGGGAATTACAAAACTTCGGATGTGGAGGAAACGACGGTGCTCGACCGCGTCGGTAACATCGAAGCGGCACAACAGGTCGCCGCGGCAATCGGCATTTCTGAAGATCGGGTTCAACAGCAGTTGGATAAATCGCTCTACCTTGATGTCTCGGTGGTTATCGGAAAAGATTTTCAACGATTGAAAGCATTTCAATAGCAAGGAGTACATAGTTGATAGCTCGGACACTCGCTCGTAAAGTCGCGGAACACGCGCTCAACAAGAAGGCGCGCGATGTGGTAGTGATGGACCTGCGGAAGTTGCAGGCGCCGTCCGATTTTTTTGTCGTCTGCTCGGCGGATTCGGATACGCAGGTGAAAGCCATCGCCGACGCCATCCGCGACGGCATGGAAATGGAAGGAAACCCCGTCTGGCATTTTGAAGGCTACCAGACGCTCCAGTGGGTGTTGCTGGATTACGTGGATGTGGTCGCGCACGTGTTCCACCGTGAAGCCCGCTCGTTCTATAATCTCGAGCGGCTTTGGAACGACGCGGTCATCCAGACGTTAGACGATACGCCCCAAGGGGTAAAAGTCCGGAAAGCGCCAGCAAAAAAGCCTAAACGGACGGTGAAAAAGAAACGCGCATCGCGATCTGCTCGATAAGTAATACACAATGAAAAAATATCTCACAGAAAAAGTTACCGAAGTCCTAACATCATTGGGGTATCTCGACCAAGCGACGCTTGTATTCGAGAAGCCCAAGGTTGAAGCCCACGGCGACCTGACGACGAACGTGGCGATGACGCTGGCGAAATCGTTAAAGAAGAATCCCCGCGCCGTCGCGCAAGAAATTATTGCCGCGCTTAAACTTGAGCCGGAGTATGTTTCGAAGGTCGAGATTGCGGGTCCGGGATTCATCAACTTCTCGTTCACCGACCGGTTCTTCACGCGCCAGCTTGCTTCGCTATTGGCGCAGGGCGCGGCGTTTGGAAAATCCGCCACCGGTGCGGGAAAGAAAACGCAAGTCGAGTTCGTCAGCGCAAACCCCACCGGACCGCTGAGCGTCGGGCACGGCAGGCAGGCGGCAATCGGCGATACGATTGCCAACCTTCTGCAATGGACGGGACACGACGTTACACGCGAGTACTACTATAATAACGCCGGCAGGCAAATGCGCATACTGGCGGAATCCACGTACGCCCGTTACCAACAGCTGTTCGACCCGGCATATCCATTTCCCGAAGAGGGCTACCAGGGCGAGTACATCCGCGAAATAGCGGAAGCGTTGCGCGCGCAGAAGGCTGAGACATTGCGCACGCAGGAGAAGGAGAGCGCACTTGAAATCTGCAAGACGTTCGCCGAACAGCATTTGTTCGAAGAAATCAAAAAAGTGCTCGCGCGTATGGGTGTGAAGCTCGACGTCTTTTTTAATGAGGATTCGTTGTATTCGAGCGGAAAAATTCAGGAAGTCATACAGGAATTTCGCGCGAAGGGTTTGGCGTACGACCTGGACGGGGCTGTCTGGTTCAAGACAACGGAGTTCGGCTCGGACAAAGACCGTGTCATAGTAAAGAGCACGGGCGAACCGACCTACCGCCTTCCGGATATTGCCTATCACCGTGAAAAATTCAAGCGAGGCTTCGAGTTGATTGTCGACGTTTTCGGCGCAGACCATATTGCCACCATCCCGGATGTACTGGCGGGCGTGAAAGCGCTGGGTTACGACCCGGGAAAAGTGAAAGTGGTCATTCACCAGTTTGTCACCTTGCTGAAAGACGGACAGCAGGTGAAGATGTCCAAGCGGGCGGGAAACTTCGTGACGCTCGACGAGCTGATCGACGAAGCCGGCTCAGACGCCGTACGGTTTTTCTTTCTTATGCGGTCGATCTCCAGCCATCTCGAATTCGATGTGAACCTCGCCAAGGAGCAATCGGAAAACAATCCCGTGTACTACTTGCAATACGCCCACGCGCGGATTGCGAGCATCTTGCGCTTTGCCGAGGGAGAGGGGACGTTGAAGCAGATTCAGAATCTTGACTCAGTTCGGTTTGAACTGCTGAAGGAGCCTGCCGAGATTGCGCTCGTGAAGCTCTTACTCGAACTGCCGGATACGGTTGAGCGTACGTGTATGAACTTCGAGCCGCACCATGTCCCGGCGTACCTGCGGGATGTTGCGACTGCGTTCCACCGCTTCTACCACGACCACCGTGTCGTCATCGAAGACAAGGAACTTTCTCACGCGCGCTTGGCGCTGTGTTTAGCGACAAAAACGGTGTTGGCGAACGGCTTCGCTCTTCTGGGTATTTCTGCGCCCGAACGGATGTAAATTCGCATTGACTCTCGGTAATATTTTTCGTAGTTTCTTTACAGCAATTCAACCACAACATCGAGGTTTTACTCCTCTCTCTTGTTACTGCTATACCGTGCCATTCTAAGATAGTTCGCTGTCTCGTGTTTCCGTTCTTCTTGTTCAAACTGTAGATATTAAAAATTGTTTCATCGTATTGGCATTCGCCGAATGCCCTTCAGTGCGTTGGTTTTTCGGTCATTCTTTCGTACTTTTAATGTTTCTCAGAGGATGAATTGCGCTTTGCGATTGGCACTATTGACGGAGTGACGGTAAAGGATCTTTCCAAGCATCAGGATGCGCGGGGGTGGCTCGTCGAATTATTCCGCAAGGACGAACTGCCGCACGAGTATCTTCCGGCGATGTCGTATATTTCCGAAACACTGCCGGGCATTGCGCGAGGTCCACACGAGCACAGAGACCAGGCGGATGTATTTTGTTTTCTGGGTCCTTCGACGTTCCGTATCTATCTGTGGGACGCCCGGAAAAGTTCAAAAACCTACGGCTCGAAAATGGTGTTTGACGCGGGGGAGACTGCGCCGCGCTCGGTTATTATTCCTGCGGGAGTGGTGCACGCCTATAAAAATATCGGGCAGACATCCGGCTGGGTGGTGAATCTCCCGAACCGGCTCTACGCGGGCGAAGGACGAAAAGAAGTGGTGGATGAAATTCGGCATGAAGGTGACGCCAATACTCTGTATACGTTAGACTAACGAATGAACGTTCTCATAACAGGCGGAGCGGGGTTTATTGGAAGTAATCTGGTGCGCTGGATGCTGGCGAGGCATTCGGACGCGGTGATTGTGAACGTCGATAACCTTACTTACGCCGGAAATTTAGAGAACCTCGAAGACTGCGAGCAGAATCCGCGCTACCGTTTTGTCAAGGGAGATATTGCGGACGGCGGGTTGATGGAATCCGTTTTCCGCGAGCATCGCATTGATGCGGTCATCAATTGTGCGGCGGAGTCGCACGTCGACCGCAGTATCCTCGGCTCGTCGGAGTTCGTGCGCACGAATATCGTCGGCACGAACATACTGTTGGAATTAGCCAAAAAGCACTCGCTGAAAAAATTTGTCCAGATTTCCACGGATGAAGTGTACGGCTCGTTGGGTGTGAGCGGGCGATTTACGGAAGAGACGCCGATTCACCCGAACAGCCCGTATTCCGCCAGCAAGGCGGCGGCGGATTTTTTGGCATTGTCGTATCACCACACGTTCGGGATTCCGGTTGTGGCGACGCGGTGTTCGAACAATTACGGTCCCTACCAGTTTCCGGAAAAATTGATTCCGCTCATGATTGCCAATGCCATGCAAGACAAGCCGTTGCCGGTGTATGGCGACGGGTTGAATGTGCGAGATTGGATCCATGTGGAAGACCATTGTGAAGCGATTGATATGGTGTTGCAGAAAGGCGTGCCGGGCGGACTCTATAACATTGGCGGCAACAGTGAGAAAAAAAACATCGACGTAGTGAAGCTTATTCTGCGGCATCTCAATAAGCCAGAGTCGCTTATTACATTTGTAAAGGACAGGCCCGGGCACGACAGGCGTTACGCCATTGATTCATCGAAAATTCAAAGTGAACTCGGCTGGAAGCCGAAACACTCGTTTGAGCAAGGAATTGCGGCGACCATCGATTGGTATGTATCTCATACAGACTGGTGGAAGCGAATCACCAGCGGGAAATATCAAGAATATTATAAGAAGATGTACGAAGAGCGATAAAACAGAATTGAATATTCAGCATAGTCAGGATCGTGACAACTCCTTGAAGACGATAATCAGTGTAGTAGGTGCGCGGCCGAATTTCATGAAGCTCGCGCCCCTGCATAAAGCATTACAGAGCTACTCGGCTTCGCTTCGGCATCTCGTCGTTCATACGGGACAGCACTACGACGCGGCGATGTCGAAAGTGTTCTTTGACGATTTAGGATTGCCCCAGCCGGATTTTTATCTCGGCGTCGGCTCCGGTTCCCACGCACACCAAACGGCGAATGTGATGCTGGGGTTTGAGACCATTCTGGAACAACAGAAGCCGCATCTTGTGGTCGTGGTCGGCGACGTCAACTCGACCATCGCCTGCAGTCTCGTGAGCGCGAAGATGAACATCCCGGTTGCGCACGTCGAGGCGGGCTTGCGCAGTTTCGACCGGACGATGCCGGAGGAAATCAACCGCCTGCTCACCGATGCCATTTCCGATTTTCTATTTGTCACCGAGCCCAGCGGCGTGGAAAACCTGCAGCACGAAGGCGTGGCCGCGGAAAAAATTCACCTCGTCGGCAACGTGATG
>DATCJD010000175.1:0-2421 GCA_036507435.1 Bacteroidota bacterium | reverse complement strand
ATGAGAAGCATTTCCCGGGTTTGACGAGTAACAAGGTCGTATTCGTATAGCCCTCCGGCACCTAACGGATGGTAGTACAACTTGTCCCCGATTCTATCAATATCCTGAAAAACTCCCCAGTAAGACACTTCATCTCCCGTGACAAAGACTTCTGCTGATGGGTACGGGTATTGCAGTGTTGAGATATTCCGACTCACTTCATTCGTAGTGCCATCTCTAAAGTGGTACTTCGCTCTGAGCGGGAAAATGATGAGCGAAGAATCGGACTTTGCTTTCACGTCGAACGTAGTTAAATACCCATCGGAAATTGCCGAGTAAATCGGTTTAGTTGTTGCAAGCTCAGTATATCCGGAGTCCGTTTGTTCTCCTATGCTTATTCTTTCGACGTTTTGAAACCGCAGGACAAAGTTCTTCCCGCTCTGGACCCGAACGGAATCATAATACGTCTGAGTAATGACCAAATTTTCCAACAGTGATGAGGATGGCAGCGGGGAAGTGACGCCCTGGTCGCAGGAAAGAAATAATAACAGCGTAGCTGTTAAAGCCGCAGTGACATTATTCTGTATCGGTATTGCCTTCGGCACAAGATTCATCAGCGAAATTCCAAAAAATGGTGGTCGTGCTCCTCTATATGGTGTTAACGCATTAGTATACTGCTCTTGATAGAATAAATCAAGAGTGCTTCAGGTTTCTTGACTTTCCCCCTAATTCTCTCTACTTTATTTCAGTGATTCTTCTGTATTTCCCACGAACGACTACATCATTCTCTTAAATCTCTGGAGGTTGTCATGGCTGTTCGAGTAGGTATTAATGGCTTCGGCCGCATCGGCCGGAACGTCTTCCGCGCGGGGTTCGGCGACTCGGCTATCGAGTTCGTCGCGGTCAACGACATCACAGACCCCAAAACGCTTGGACATTTGTTGAAATACGATTCCGTCATCGGGAATTTCTCCGGCACCGTCGAGGTGCAGGATTCTACGTTGATTGTCAACGGCAAGAAACTGAAAGTCTTTGCCGAAAAAGACCACACGAAGCTTCCGTGGAAAGAGTTGGGCGTGGATATTGTGGTCGAATCAACAGGGCTGAAGCATTTCACGGACGGCGATGCGGCGCGCGACCATATTAAGAACGGCGCTCGCAAGGTTATCATCAGCGCGCCGGCAAAAACGCCGGACGTGACGATAGCTCTCGGCGTCAATGATGAAGCCTATGACCCGGCAAAGCATCACGTCATTTCCAACGCCTCCTGCACAACGAATTGTCTCGCGCCGGTGGCAAAAGTGCTCTTGCAGAAATTCGGCTTTGTGAAAGGACTCATGACAACCATTCACTCGTACACGAACGACCAAAAATTGCTCGACTTGCCGCACTCCGATTTGCGGCGCGCACGCGCGGCGGCGATTAACATGATCCCGACTTCCACCGGAGCCGCGAAGGCTATCGGGCTGGTTATTCCCGAACTGAAAGGGAAAATGGACGGCGTGGCGATCCGTGTGCCGACGCCGAATGTCTCGCTCGTTGATTTGGTTATCGAAGCGGGAAAGCCCACAACGAAAGAAGAAGTGAACGCGGCGTTCAAAGAGGCGGCGGCTGGACCGATGGGCAAGTACCTCGAATACTCCGAAGCTCCGCTCGTGTCCAGCGACTTCAAAGGCAATTCGCATTCGGCGATTGTCGATGCGCCGCTCACGTACGCAATCGGCACTTTGGTTAAAGTCTGCGCATGGTACGATAACGAGTGGGGTTATTCGAACCGTGTCATCGACATGATCAAGAAAATTGCGTAACCGTTTGGGCTGACCACGCGCCGAATATTCTCGAAGATTCAAACTGAGAATTCGCGGGCTGAGAATGTTCGTCGCTCTCAGCCCTTTTTATTCTCAGGGAGCACATCATGAACAAATTGACTATTGACGACGTCCAACTGAAGAGCAAGCGCGTACTCGTGCGCGTGGATTTTAACGTGCCCTTGGACGAAGCACAGCACATCACCGACGATACGCGCATCGTTGAATCGTTACCGACGATACAAAAAATACTCAATTCCGGCGGGCGGGCGATACTGATGAGCCACCTCGGGCGTCCGAAAGGCAAGCCGAAACCGGAGTTCAGCCTGCGTCCGGCGGCGGAACAACTCGCAAAGCTTCTTGGTAAGTCGGTACAGTTGGCTCCAGATTGCATCGGAGACGCTGTGAAAAAAATGACTGAGAGTTTGAAAGACGGCGAATGCCTGATGTTAGAGAATCTCCGTTTTCACAACGAGGAGGAGGCGAACGATCCCGGTTTTGCGAAACAACTTGCCGCCCTGGGCGACGTATATATCAATGATGCGTTCGGTACAGCGCATCGCGCGCACGCTTCGACGGAAGGCGTAACGAAATTCATGTCCACCTCCGCGGCAGGGTATCTGATGCAGAAGGA
>DATCJD010000174.1:0-2826 GCA_036507435.1 Bacteroidota bacterium | reverse complement strand
ACGGCTCGTTGTTGATCCAAACATTTTCCACGAAGCCGAACGGTGTAACCGAATATTGCATACCGGAAACATGAAACGTTAGTCCGCCGCCGCCTCCGAAGAAGTCGAACGACAATGAGAGGGCTGTATTGAGGACAAAATGAAGCATCGCGCCGGTCATGTGCACGAGAGAAATGCGTTTGCCGAGACCATGCTCCGGGTCGTACGCCCAGGAGAGCGTCTGGCGGAGTTCGGCGGTCGAGATCGCGCCCGGATAGAAATCCTGCCGCATGAGTGAAGAAACCTCGAGCGCGGCGTCGGTATTCGTCGCGTAGCGGTACGCGTCGGTGACGAGATTGACGAGCGGCGATTCCAAATCGCCCAACGCCGAATTACGTGAGGGCAGTTCTTCCGTCAGCACGGCGACGGTGTCCGAATAGGGGTTGCCATACGTCGCGTTGATGGAGTCGCGGTAGGTTTCCAACAGTGCGCTAAACGCCGGGTCTTCGGGCATCGGCGCATCAACCTGGTTGAGTTGGTACGTCCATGATTTTGCATTGCCGTTGAGCGTCAGCGTCAACATGCCGAGATACCGCCACTTCGAGCCTGCTTGCACGATGACGGTCGTGTCGCCTGCGGGATTGACTTGCAATATCGGCTCTGTGAGCGGCGTATGCGAGTGCCCGCCGACGATGACATCGATACCGGCGACGGTCTGAGCGATCTGCCGGTCCTCGCCAGTGCCGAGATGTGTGACTGCGACGATGAGGTCGACGTTGCGCGCGGTGAGCGAATCCACCATACGCCGCGCCGCGTTGGTCGCCGATTCGAACGTGATTGCCTCCGTCTCGCCGTACGAGGTTGTCGTTCTTGTTGTCAGTCCGAAAATTCCTACCGTCACATCGCCGATGGTTTTGACGACGAACGGCTTGACGTACTGGTTCAGCCCGCTCGTATCGGCATTGTATTGAATGTTGGCGGAGAGCACGTCGAACGACGCGCCGGATTGCACGATGGCGTTCTTGAGGCGGAACGGGCGTATGTCGAAATCATGGTTGCCCAACGCCATCGCGGTTACGCCCATGGTATTGAACAGCTCGAACTCCGCGCGCCCGAGGAATCGGTTGAAGATCATGTCGCCCGTAAAACTGTCGCCGCCGTGCAGAAGGATGGGGTTGACGGCGCTCGCGCGTAGTTCGTTCAAGCGTTGGACAAGCCGCGCCGCGGCTCCGCTCTGCGGTACGCCGTTTACCTTCGGTCCCCATGGATACACGTAGCTGTGCGTGTCGTTGATGTGGAAGATGGTGAGCGTTTTTTGAGCGTGAGCAGAGAGAAAACAGAAATGTATCAAGGCGAGAATAACACAAGAGCGAAAAAAAATACGGATGTCATTCCGAGGAGCAAGGCGACGAGGAATCTTGCATATCCATTCAGTTTCAAGATTGAGATTCCTCGCTTCGCTCGGAATGACATCATTGGTTAAATTTTTCATATACTCAATATGTACATTTACGGCAAACAGATTTTTCCTAACACCACGTGTTTGGATGCGCCGGTAACGCTTGGAATGTTTGACGAATTCTCCGCTATTGTTTCGTTTGCTAGTAGGGCGAAGATCATCGCTTCTTTTGCGTCCGAAGAGATGCCGATGTCTTCCACTGTTTTGACGGACGCCGGTGCAAAATGTTGCCGAAGGCTCCCCATCATTGCTCTATTATAGGAGCCGCCTCCGCTCACGAGCAACTCATCAACCTTCATTGTTCGAGCGACAAACCGGCGATATTGGTCGTACACCGAATACGCCGTCAGTTCTGTCGCTGTTGCAAGAATGTCTGCTTTCTTTATGCCTTTTGCCCGACGGAGCAATGTTTTGACGAACTCGGCTCCAAACTCCTCCCGCCCGGTTGATTTGGGCGGCGTTCGTTTGAAAAACGGGTGCGACATCATCCACGTGAGCAATGAAGGTATAACACGCCCGCGCAGGGCGAGCGTTCCCCCGGCGTCGTATTTTTTTCCGTAGAATTTCCATGCGAGCGCGTCGATAATCATGTTAGCGGGACCCGTGTCGAACGCCGTGACCGCGCGCGCGGAGCAGTTCTTCGGCAACACGGTGAAGTTCGCAATGCCGCCGAGGTTGAGCAGAATGCGGTTCTTGGTTTTCGACCTGCAGAGCACGAAATCAAAATACGGTGCGAGAGGCGCGCCTTGCCCGCCCACCGCCATATCGGCGGTGCGGAAGTCGCCTACCGTGGGAATGCCCGTCAACTGCGCAATCGTAGAGGGGTCGCCGATTTGCAGAGTCGCGCGCACCGTCTTGCCGAACATCTTCTGCGGCTTCGGCAGGTGATGCACCGTTTGCCCATGCGAACCGATGAGGTCGATGCGCGATACCCGCACGCGCGCCTTGCGGGCAATTCGTTTCACCGCGTCTGCAAAAAAATGCGCGTAGAGGATATTCAGCCGCGCTATTATATCGACACTGCCCGCGCCGGGAAGGGAGTTTTTCAGGACCAGTTCGCGGAAACCTTTCGGAAACCGGTACGTGTCGAATGTGAGGAGCTTCATCTTCGCGGAAACGCCTGAGCCGGAAATCCGCACCAGCGCCGCATCAACGCCGTCGAGCGACGTGCCGGACATCAGCCCGGCAACGAGCTTGGTATTTTTGTGTTGGAGACGCTGGAGTGTTTTCATAGAAAATCATGATAAGCTACAAAAAGCTATTAATACTTGCTACTTTATACTTTCCCTACACCCACTTGCTTCCCTGTTTGCTTCCATGTACTTTGGTACTGGAGAAACCGTTATGCCCGAAACCATCACACTCAAAGAGCTTCTGACCCAGCACAC
>DATCJD010000173.1:0-3820 GCA_036507435.1 Bacteroidota bacterium | reverse complement strand
CAAGAATGAGCTCTCAATCCCTTGGGAAAATGTGAAAAAGAAATTGAAAAAAGATGGGCAGTATATCACAAACCTCAAATCTGAGGATAAACCAGTAGCCCCCGACTTGAAACTTTAAACTTGAAACTTGAGACTTTCTTCAGTGCGCTTCTAACCAATTTTTCCCGGCGCCGATTTCCACCTCAATCGGCACATCTAATTTCATCGCTTCCCGCATTTGTTTCTCGACTAACTTCCGCATCTTTGCTTCTTCGTCTTTCCGGATTTCGAACACCAGCTCGTCGTGCACCTGCAGGAGCATGGCGCTTTCGAGTTCTTCCTTCATCATCGCCCGGTCTATACGCACCATCGCCATCTTAATCATATCCGCCGCCGTGCCCTGAATGGGCATGTTGATAGACTGCCGCTCGGCGTTCTGCCGGATGTTCTGGTTCTTGCTGTGGATGTCCGGCAAGTACCGCCGCCTGCCCATCAGCGTGGCGACATAGCCCTTCTTGTGCGCCATGGCTTTTGTCTCCTCGATATACTCCTTCACGCCGGGGAATCGCTCGAAGTATTTTTCGATAATGTCCTTCGCCTCGGTCTGCGAAATATCCAGCCGCGTCGAAAGCCCGAACGGTCCGATACCGTACATGATGCCGAAGTTTACTTCCTTCGCTTTGCGGCGCATATCGCGGGTCACGTCCTTGAGCGCGACGCCGAACACCTTCGCCGCCGTGGTCGCGTGCACGTCTTCCTTGTTGCGGAACGCCTCCGTCATACTCTTATCGCCTGCCACGTGCGCCATGATGCGCAATTCGATCTGCGAGTAATCCGCCGACATGATGAGCCGGTCTTTCCCGCCAGCGACGAACGCTTTGCGGATCGAGCGGCCTATTTCCGTGCGGATGGGGATATTCTGCAAGTTCGGGTCACTGCTGGCGAGGCGTCCCGTCGCGGCGACCGTTTGATTGTACGACGTGTGCACGCGTCCGGTCAACGGGTTGACAATCTTCGGCAGAGCGTCGACGTACGTGGATTTGAGCTTCGATAACTGGCGGTAGTCCAACAGCTTTTCGATCATCGGATGCTGGTGGCGGAGGACTTCCAGCACGCCGACGTCCGTGGAAAAGCCCGTTTTCGTTTTGCGGACGGGGGTGAGTTTGAATTTGGTGAACAGGATTTCGCTCAATTGCTGTGTCGAATTAATGTTAAATTTTTCGCCCGCGAGTTTGTAGATGTCCTTGATGAGTTTGTCCAGCTCGCGTTCCAATTCCTTCGACATATTGGCGAGGAATTTCACGTCAACGACGACGCCGGCTTTTTCCATGCGCGCTAATACCGAGCTGAGCGGGAATTCCATTTCCTCGCACAGCGTCATCATCTTCTCTTTTTCGAGGCGGGCGCTGAGTTTTTCGTACAGCCGGAAGGTGATGTCGGAGTCCTCGCACGAGTAATTGCCGACCTGCTCTAACGGCACCTCGCGGATGTCTTTGCGGTCCTTGCCCGTGCCCGTCAGGTCGTCGAACGAAACCATGGAATAGTCGAGATGCTCGCGCGCGAGGGCGTCGAGGCTATGCTGGCCGTCCGCTCGTAATATATAACTGGCGATCATCGTGTCGAATTCAATCCCCTCGACCCAGATATCGTGCAGGGAAACGGCGAGCATGTCGTACTTGGCATTCTGCCCGATTTTTTTGATTTTCGGGTTCTCGAAAATCGCTTTCAGCGCGGGGAAGACAAGCTTCGCGGGCAGTGTGGGATATTTCTGTTTCACGGTCACAGTCGGTGCATCACCAAACAGGTCGCCGCTTACGACCTTAGCGAATTTCTGGCTTGCCGCATCAACCGAGACGTAATATGCTTCGCGCGGTTTCAACGAAAACGACAGCCCAACGATTTGCGACTGCAACGCGTCGGTGGAAGTGGTTTCTGTGTCGAAGACAAACTTTTTCGACTTCGACAATTTCGAAACAAAATCCTTAAATTCCTTTTCCGTCGTAATAATTTTGTAGGTATGCTTGTCGTCTTTAATAGTAGAATACGACGTGGATGCCGCTTCCGTTTCTTCTTCAGATGCTTCCTCTTCCTCGCCGCCGGAATCTTTCTTGAGCTTGTTGACGAGGCTCTTGAACTCAAGCTCTTGAAAATACATCCTCAGCGCTTTGGTATCGGGTTCGCCCAGCCGCAGTTTGCGGAAGTCAATTTTGATGGGCGTATTGGTCTCGATGGTCACGAGCTTCTTCGAGAGCAACGCCAATTCTTTGTTGGCAATTATTTTCTCCCGCACGCCATTTTGCGGGATTTTCTCGACGTTCTTGAGGATGTTTTCCAGCGAGCCGTATTGCTGAACGAGCGGTATCGCCGTTTTCTCGCCTACGCCCTTCACGCCCGGCACGTTATCCGATGTATCGCCGGTGAGCGCGAGCACGTCAATCACCTTGTCGGGTGTGACGCCGAATTTTGCTTTCACACCTTCGAAGCCAACGACCTCCGCCTCGTTGCCTTTCTGTCCGGGGCGGTATATTTTCACGCGGTCGGAAATCAATTGCATGTAGTCTTTATCCGACGTAACCATGAACGTCTGTACTTTTTCCTTCTCGGCTCGTTTCGCGAGCGTGCCGATGATGTCGTCCGCCTCATAGCCGTCGAGTTCGAGCAGGGGGATATTGTACGCCTTCACGATATCCTTGATCATATTGATCTGCGGCGGGAGGTCTTCCGGGATTTCCTGTCGGTTGGCTTTGTACTGTTTGTACATTTTGTGCCGGAAAGTCGGTTTGGCTGTATCGAAGACGACGGCGATATGGTCGGGCTTCTCGTCTTCTAAAATTTTATTGAGGAAGGTGATAAAGCCGAAGACCGCGCTGGTGCTCTCGCCTTTGGAGTTCCTCAGCGGCGCGCGGACGTACGCGAAATAAGCTCTATAAACGAGAGCCATTGCGTCTAAAAGAAAAAGGCGTTCAAATTTTTTGGGCATAAATACTCTAGTTAATAAAAAAAACCTTTTGGTGAGATGGATCATTCTGAAATCCCTCTCCCTTGCCCCTTCGTGGCTTTGTCCCCCTCCATGAGGGGGATATGGGGGAGGTTTTGTCTTCGATTTACTGAGAAAAGTTTAAAGCAACAACGCCGCGCCCATCACCACTAAAAACCCCGCGACGACCATGCGGAAGCGCTCGAGCGAAATGTTTTTTAGTAGGCGCTTTCCGAAGAGCGTCCCGGCGAACGCGACAACTATCACGACGAGCAGGGGAGTGACTGCGGATTCCAACTGGTCCGCCCGGTTGTAAAGGTAAACGGGAATTCTCGTCAAGTCAATAACAATGGCGATGGCGGTTGCCGTAGCGATAAAACTTTCTTTCGTGAGGTTGTAATTGAGCAGGTACGCGCTCCTGATTGCGCCCTGATTGCCGATCATCCCGCCGAGGAAACCTGAGAAAAATCCACCCGCAATATCGAACGAATGGGGGAGTTTAAACTTCGACGCACCCGGCACAAACTCCGCTCCGCCAGCGAGCACGAGGAACGCCGCCAGCACATAACGCACATACTCGCCTGCAATGGCGTTCTGCAGAAACGACCCAGCCGCCGCGCCAATCAGGCTCACGGCCCCGAACTTGATGAAAATTTCCTTGTTGATGTGCGCGCGGAAGAGTCCGAGCTTGAGCAGATTGTTGGCAAGGTGCACGATGGAGACGAGAAATACCGCCGTTTTTGCATCATAGAAGAATGCAAACGCCGGGGTAAGGACTGTGCCAACGCCGAAGCCCGTCAACAGTGTGAGCGTACTCGTCAAGAATGTAACAATAAGAATGATAAGAGAATGCAGGTCGCTCAT
>DATCJD010000172.1:0-3386 GCA_036507435.1 Bacteroidota bacterium | reverse complement strand
GTCCTGGAACATTTCGTTGTGCCGGAAGGGACGCTCGTTGCCGGAGTACCGGCAAAAGTCAGAAGGGATTTAACTCCCGAGGAACGCAAAGGTCTTGAACAGTCCGCACAGAATTACATTAATTATGTGCAGATGTATAGTGAACAACCATAACAGCAGAGCTCTATGAAGCTTAAATTTTGGGGTGTGCGAGGTTCCATACCGACACCCGGAAAACACACCGTCCGGTACGGCGGCAATACGCCCTGTCTCGAGCTTCGTCTTGACGACGACGAACTGATTATTTTGGACGCCGGGACGGGCATTCGCAGTTTCGGCGACCACCTGATCAATACGGGTGAATCAATTCAGGCTCATCTGTTTATTACACACCCGCATTGGGATCATATCCAGGGATTTCCGTTCTTTAAGCCCGCATTTATTCCCGGCAATGAACTGACCATCGTGGGGACGGAACGGCACGATAAGAAACTTCATGAAATCATCGCCGAGCAGATGAACAAAATTTATTTTCCCATTCAGCTCAACGAGTTGAACGCTAAAATAAAATTTCAAACGGTCGGCGAGGGGGATAAAATTGAAGTCTTCGGCGCTCTCGTGACGACGGCGTATATGAACCATCCGGGATTTACGGTCGGCTATCGTATCGAATACAAAGGAAAGACCATCGTCTATATCAGCGACAACGAGCCGTACGACCGTGAGGCGGCAAAACGGCTGACGAACTTTGAACAATTAGTGAAAGAAAAATTTGAACAGAATACAGGCGACCCAAACCAGCGCGTGTATGACTTCTGCAAGAACGCCGATGTGTTGATCCATGATGCGACCTATACGCCCGAAGAATACATCGACCGGGTAGGCTGGGGGCACTCGCACTACCTGTTTACGTTGCGCGTCGCTACGGAAGCGAACGTCAAACGGCTGTATTTATTCCACCACGACCAGAACCATAGTGACGACAAAGTGGACGAAATCCTCAAAAAATGCAAGAAAGAAATTAAAAGCAGAGGATACAAGTTCGAGTGTGAAGCGGCTATCGAAAATGCAGAGTTGACCATCGAAACTTGACAATCGTACTTTACCGTATTATATTAGTATAGTCTGATACACAGGGAAGCGTTACCGGCGGCATCGCTTCATGAGTTGAGAGGAATTTGAAACAGAAAAAGCACGACTCATCGTACAATCGGAGGAATTCCAGGACCATCGATTGCTACACCACACATCGAACGATCATTTTCTTATGTGATCCCCGATTGCTCAGAAGCGCATTGGTTTGTTCTGAGCAGTTCGGGGTTTTCGTTTGTAGTACGCACGCTCTTTCAAGGGGTTAACACGATAGTATGCCTTTTCACTTTAAGACTGCCGACATTCAAAAGATTTCCCGCGTGCTGAATGCACTCGCAAAGCACATGGGAAATAATTACCGTTTTGAGTTGGTGAATAAGGAAAGCGGGAGAAAGTTGGCGCTCGAAATTTACCCGGATATCAAAATTGGCCAGCGTTCAGGAAATTTGATATCAGTCTATGCGCCGACCGCGCACCTACAGCTTCATTTTTGTACCGGTTATGTGATCAGCGAAATGTTAGGCGAGGTGACTTTTATCGGCGAGGACCACGGCAAGCTCTCCGGTCTGATTATCGAACGGGAAGGGGGATGTTCGTTGTATTCGAATGTTGACCGTGCAATCCTCTCCGGCGATTTTACGACACTCGGACCGGAAGTGATGCTCTCCGGTATCGCCCTCTCCTTAACGGAAACGATGTTACCCTTGCCCGGTGATGCGAGAGAGGAACGGGCGGCAGTCAGTGTGAAGAGCGGGAAAAAATCTTCGTCTGTCGAGAAGCGTCCTACACTGGCGGGAGCCTCGAAGGGAAAAGTAAAGGGAAAGCGGAAGCGAAGAGAATAGAGGCATGGTTCAGGTCATCAATCATCACCCCCGTCTCCGTTTTTCGTGTTCGGAAACTCAACGGGCAGTACGAAGTGTTCTACGGAGAGAGTCAAAACATCTCTCAAGCGTTTCGGTTGTCTTCGTGGGGAGCAGGTTTATCAGGCGGATCAACAGAGATTTTCTTGGTCATGACGATATCACCGATGTGATTAGTTTTCCGTTGAAGGATGGTTTGGGAGTAGATGCGGAGTTGTACATCAATCTGGAACGGGCGAGGAGTCAGGCAAGAGAGTACAACGTGAAGTTCAAGGATGAAGTGCTGAGGCTGGTGATTCACGGAACACTGCACGTGCTCGGCTACGACGACACGACGAAAAAAGCTAAACAACGAATGCGCAGACGAGAAGATTTCTATCTTACACGTCTAACAAAAGGATAACTATTCATGCATGAACGAATCGTTGAAATCCTGATGTTCCTTGTCAGTGAATTAAAATCGAACAAACAATTGAACGATATTGATGTCTCGTTCCTGACGAAAAACGGCTATACGCAAAGCGAAATCTCGACTGCTTTTGCTTGGTTATTTGAACGAATGTCTGTTGGTCAACCGGTCGTAGCCCAAGGGGGACAGTCGGAAAAGTCTGCCCGCTTCCTCAATGAGGCTGAACGTATGGTCATTAGCCCGCAAGCGCACGGCTATCTTCAGCAATGTCGCGAGATGGGGTTGCTGAAAAACACCGATATAGAAGTCATCTTAGACCGCATTATGGCGGCTGGTTTTTCAAACATCGGCATTCCGGAAATGAAATCTTTTGTGGCAGGCATACTCTTTGACGGGGGGTCTCACACCTCGCTCGGCGGGCAGATAACGCTTGAAGCGGACGATACGATTCATTAAGAAAGGGCACTACAGGAGTAATGGAAAAGTCGTTTATCATTGTAGAGTCGCCATCCAAGGCTAAAACCATCAATAAATATCTCGGCAAGGAGTACGTTGTCGAGGCGTCGGTGGGACATATCAAGAACCTTCCCAAGAGCAAGTTGGGGGTAGACGTGGAGGATTCGTTCGCCGTCAGTTACGAAAACATCGAAGGTAAAGCCGACGTCATTGAAAAGTTACGAACGCAAGCGAAGAAAGCAAAAGCGGTATTCATCGCGACCGACCCTGACCGCGAAGGTGAAGCGATTGCAGCACACATTGCCGATGAAATAAAGAGCGTCAATAAGAATATCAAACGCGTATTGTTTCACGAGATTACCGAAGCGGGCGTGAAAGAAGCGATGGCTCACCCGCGGAGTATCAACAAAGACCTCGTCAAATCCCAGCAAGCCCGCCGCGCGATGGACCGCATTGTCGGATATAGAATCAGTCCTTTTGTTTGGAAGACGATGTATTACGGATTATCGGCGGGACGCGTGCAATCTGTCGCGCTTCGGCTGATTTGTGAGCGGGAAGACGCCATACGGGTGTTCATCCCGGAAGAATAT
>DATCJD010000171.1:0-3218 GCA_036507435.1 Bacteroidota bacterium | reverse complement strand
ACCTCGCGCCGGCGGCAAGAATGTGAAACAGCAAATCTGTCGGGCATAAAGCTTTTGTGTGAACGCCGTTGAATTCTATTGGTTCGGCGGCATTCCAAAATTCCGTATCGGAATGTTGCCGACATGACTCCGGTAGTACATGCCAATGCAGGTCTATGCCATGGTTGCGGGAATTTACGAACGCGAACCCGTGCGTGAGTGGAATAATTGCCGGTGTGTAGCGCAACCGGATCCGTTCATCTGGCACAAACCCTGCACGTTGAATGATTTCTAATGCTTCCTGCGCCCGTTCCGTCTCAACAAGAATATCGATGTCATTCATCGGTCGCAAGCCGATGTCCTTGTAGTGCCGGGTAGCAAGATCCGCTCCTTTCAGAATCATGGTTTTGATACCGCGCTCGTGAAATTTCGCCAGCATGTCCGTCCCAACATTGAATAACATCTGATTTTTGTACCAGAAAAACCGGTACACGCCTTTGTACTTCTCGAGGTCGGGATCAGTGTTGCCTTGGTCGTTCAGCTTGCGGTAGAGGTGGGGGAATAATCGTTGAGACCCAGCATCCGCGTCGTCCAATTCGATGCGTGACTTCCATTGTTTCCAAAGTTTGAATGCTTTCTCACCGTCGGCTAAGACTGCTTTGAGTAGCAATTCTTGTGTTAAAGTGGGAAGCCACTCTGCACGATGTGAGGGATGGAGGTTATTGTTTGTAGCCACAGTGTAATATAGCGGTTATTCAGAGCCGGCGCGTTTGCGGTCGAGCGTGCGTTTAAGAAGCTGAAGATAATTTTTGTTCGCATCGGTGCGGCGCCGGTGTGTCAGGTTTGCGCCGTGAATCCGGCGTCGAACCCCTACGTACTCAAGCAGATTGACGTTCTCAGTCGAATTCAAAACACGTTGGCACCACTCGACCGAGTCGCCTACCTCAAGAGAGGTATCGAGAAGCCCAAGTTTCGAGAACAATGTTCGCTTAACCAACAGTGTTTGCAGTGTATAGCCGGGCATTGGGTCGAGCGGACAATAAAAACGCGCCGCTTGCTCCGGCGATAAGTCCGGGCTGATAAAATTCTGCAAGTGACAAAAGCTTGCTTCCAGCGACGGATTATTTTGAAACGCATTAATTTGTCGCGCAAGTTTTTCTTCCAGCCACAGGTCGTCCGCATCGAGGAACGAGAGCAGGTCGCCGCTTGCGTGCCGGATACCAAGATTGCGGGCGGCGGGAGCGGATTGATGCGTCTGTGCGATGTAGCGGATGTTTCCCCCAAACTGCTCAGCGACCTTGCGCGTGCCATCCGTCGAGCCGTCGTCTATGACCAAGATTTCCTCGGGGCGGCGGGTTTGCGTTAGGACGCTTTCGATAGCTTCGGCTAGATACCGTTCGCCGTTGTAGACCGGGATGATGATGGAGATAGTTGGCATTACGTATCTCCTTGCTTACGATGCTTTCGCTCGACTGATTTATGGAGGGCATTCAACAAGTCGTGAGAATCAGGAGCGTTCATCGAACTGTTGTCGGCGTGAATGCGCTTGAACAAGAGCACTTCCGGAATGACCGCCATCGGGATATTGGCATCCTGACATCGTGCAAACCAATCGACATCCTCAGAGATTGTAAATGCTTCGTCGAATGTTCCTACAATGTTAAAAACTGTTTTCCTCGCAACAAGAGTTTCCATGATGGGCGCAATATGTCCGCCTTCGAGAAGATTCTGCTTGAACATCGGGGGAATGTTTTTTTCATCGTCAAGGAAAAAACTGGCTTTTGAAATCGTATACAGTATTTCCGGCTCTTGTTCCATCCGCTGAACCTGAGTCTCTAATTTATGAGGAACCCATCTATCATCATGCGAGAGAAACGCGATAAACTCGCCTGTCGCTCTCTTGATACCCTGATTGTAAGCGTTCGGAATTCCTTTGCCCGTTTGCAGAACATAAGTAATATTCGAAAATGACTGTGCTATCTCTTTGGTTCCGTCGGTGGAGTTGCCGTCAAGAACGATGATTTCTGACGCGGGCAGTGTTTGTTGTAAGACGCTCTCGATCGCTTCCCGAAGAAATCGTTCCCCGTTTCGAACAGCCATGACAACGCTGATATGAGGATGAAGGGCTTTCATCAATGTTCATGAAAGGGATTCAAGAAACTCGCGTATGAGTCGAATGCCGTGCTGGCGGTCGGTTCCTAATTCCAGGCGGTAGCTTGGCAATTTTTTCACGAACGAAGCCATCGTATGGAAACTACTCGCTTGTGCCCCAAACAGTTGTAGAAGCGTACTGGGGGCGAGTAGCTTCATCGCTTCCGACGGACTAATCGGCGATAACAACGCTTTGTCATTTTGTGTAATACGGGGTAACAAAAGCGCTTTTAGGAACATTGTATTGATCAGCCGTTTGGGGTTGTTGATAAAAGCAACCCTTTTCTCGTCGTTCACACTGAATGGTTCAGCTAACGAGGGCTTCAGCGAAGGAAACAATGAAACATCCTTTGGGAAGATCATCGCGGTATTGTATACCGAATGAACCGTGGGAGAGATGGCTTTACGGACTATACACAAATCATCGCCCGCATACCCCAACCCTGCTTCAAGCCAGTGAAGCGACGTAGACGATTTTCCCGACCCGCCTTTTCCCGCGAGGACAATGCCTTTTCCATCTAATCCGATAGCCGCGGCATGAAGCATTTGGTATCCCTCGTGGTGAAACCACCAGTGAAGGAGCAACGACATCGGCCGGGCGACTTCATAATAGGGAAGTCTTTCAGCATCGGCAACCCAGTAGTATCCGGTCGTTTCAGCAATGTCCAAAAAGCTCAGCACGCCGGTGTTGCTCTGGTATGCCATGCAATGGCTTCCTTCCCGAACGGACAGGATGACGCCCGGCTCTTGCCGGTACGATTTGAACCATGCGACATCGGGAATTTTACTTCTTGTCGAAGCGCTATCCCACACATTGATGGTCAGGTCGGGCTGAGCTACAGGTTCAATGCTGGCATGTTCTAACGCTCGCGTAACATAGGGGATCAGTGCGGGTCCTGCAAATCGCAGACGAATCGTTTTTCCTGCTATCGTGTAATATCGGTCGATGATCTCATCGGCGTTTGATTGTGCCTCGTTGAGCGAACGGCTTACGGCGTCAAAAGAATCGGGCAGAGAGACGAGATTGGGTGGCGTTGGGGATGTAACGCGTTTTGCGCGTGAATCGTCCATCACGTTTTTTTCGGCTC
>DATCJD010000170.1:0-5553 GCA_036507435.1 Bacteroidota bacterium | reverse complement strand
GTTACGAAAGAAGCGGGGAGGGAGTTTTTCAAGTTAGACGCGGCGAAGAAAACGGTATTTGTGTTCGGCGGCAGTTTGGGAGCCGCTTCGATTAACAACGCAATGCTGAATATACTGGACGAATTACAGGCAAACGATATTCAGCTTATTTGGCAGACCGGACAAACGGATTACGAGCGTGTGCGGGCGGCTGTGAGAATCAAAAAGAACATCTGGCTTGGAGCGTTTATCGACCAGATAGAACATGCCTATGCCGCGGCAGATGTTGTTGTGTGCCGATCCGGCGCGCTCACGATTGCAGAATTGACGAAAGTCGGGTTGCCTGCAATACTGGTTCCGTATCCGCATGCCGCCGCGGATCACCAGACGGTCAATGCTCGGTCGCTCGTGGATGCAGGCGCGGCGGTTATGATGCGGGATTCAGAGGTAAAGTCGAAGCTACAAGCAGAGTTGTTTAATCTGTTGAACGACGAACAACGCCGTACAAGCATGTCGCAAGCAAGCAAACAATTGGGAAAACCGGAGGCGGGGAAAGAAATCGCAAAGAAAATTCTGGATCTGGTAGAGTGATGTAGTCATTCAAGTGTACGCATCAGTGAACATCTGCACAATCTGTGAGAATCAGCGTGGAAAAAGTATTCAAATACAAACTCGATTTTTACTACCAGCAGGCGCTCATCTATCTCGCGACGCTCTTACTGTATGCGGGCATTAAGGGAAGCGTGATCGAAGACCAGTTCGTGTTTGTGTTCCGCGACCCGATTGTCTACATCATCATGTTCTTTGTGGCGGTCTCGATTGTGGTGTTGATTTTGAATTGGATTCGCGACCGCAAACTGATCGTGACCGAGGACAAAATTATTTTTCACCACCGGTACCACGAACGCGTCATTCATCTGAGCGACATCGAATGGATGCACATCGGGCGTGAAATGCTGGTGCAGACGGCGGGGAGGTTCCAGATGGTGGTCTTCAAGATGAAGGGCCGCCTGCGGTTGTTCCGGATACGCGTCGGGCGATACGAGCGCGACCGCGAACTGGTGGCGGAGATGGAGCGCATCGCGGAGCGCGTGCCGAAGGGCAAACGGGGGCGGTTTGGAATGAGTCGGCGGCAAAAACAGTAGTCAGTTATCAGTGGTCAGTAATCAGACCCAAAATGAAACTGCCAATAGCGAAAACATTTTATGATTTGGTAGTATGGTAAAAAGCGCACCAGTTTGTGCTGTCGGTATACAAATTTATAGGGGCTTTTCCTCATAGCGAGCTGTATGGCTTAACGTCTCAGTTTCGTCGCGCTGCCGTTTCAATTCCGGCGAATATCGCTGAGGGTTTTCGAAAACGAGGAAAAGCTGATAAAGCCCGGTTTATGAATATTGCTCAAGGCTCTGTCGAAGAATGCCGGTACTATTTGCTTCTTGCAAGAGATTTAGATTACGGAAACAAACCCGAACTCAATTCTATCTTGGAAGAAATAAGCAAAATGTTGCATGCTCTACACGCATCTTTTCTGAATTCTGATAACTGATAACTGATAACTGATAACTGATAACTGATAACTGACAACTGATTACTGAATTTGTTCTCATCAATCAAAAAAATACACTTCGTCGGCATTGGCGGCATCGGCATGAGCGGCATTGCGGAAATATTGCTCGACCAGAATTTTGCTGTGAGCGGCTCCGATAAGTCGCTCTCGGAAGTCACCGAACGCTTACAGAGTCTCGGTGCGACGGTTTACGAGGGCCACAAAGCCGCGAACATCGCGAACAACGTCGATGCGCTTGTGTATTCCTCGGCGGTAACGCCGGATAATCCGGAAGTCGTCGAGGCACAGAGGCGGAAGATACCCATTATCCGCCGCGCAGAAATGCTCGCCGAGGTGATGCGCCTGAAGTACGGCATCGGCATTGCCGGCACGCACGGCAAAACGACGACAACCTCGATGATCAGCCTCGTGCTCATGGAGGGCGGGCTTGACCCGACGGTCATTGTGGGCGGAAAACTCAGCGGCTTAGGCGGAACGAACGCGCGGCTCGGCAAGGGAGATTTCATCGTGGTGGAGGCGGATGAATTCGACCGGTCGTTTGTCTCGTTAACGCCGACGATTGCCGTGCTGACGACGCTCGAGACCGACCATCTCGACTGCTATCGTGATTTGGAAGACATCAAAGGAGCATTCATTCAGTTTGCGAGCCGCGTGCCGTTCTACGGGTTTGTAGCGCTTTGTCTCGACGAACCGGCGCTGATTGACATCATGCCGCAGTTGAGCAAGAAAAAAATTATCACGTACGGGTTGAACCCGCAGGCGGATGTACAGGCGTCGGAGATTTCGCATAAGGAGAACACATCCACGTTCACGGTCTCGCGTAACGACAATAATCTCGGCACGGTGACGATTCAGGTTCCGGGTAAACACAACGTGCAGAACGCGCTTGCGGCAATTAGCGTGGGGTTGGAGCTTGGCGTGCCGTTTGAGAAGATCAAACCGGGTATCGAAAAATTCACCGGCGTGTACCGCCGTTGGGAGAAAAAAGGCGAAGTGGACGGTGTGACCGTGTATGACGATTATGCGCACCACCCGACAGAGTGCAAAGCGACGCTTTCCGGCGCAAAAGCAGGTTGGCGGCGACGCGTGGTGTGTGTGTTCCAGCCGCACCTGTATTCGCGCACACGGGATTTTTACGAAGAGTTCGCGAAATCGTTTTTGCTCTCCGACGTACTGGTGGTGACCGACGTGTACCCCGCGCGCGAAGAGCCGATCCAGGGCATCACCGGCGAGTTGATTGTCAACGCCGCGAAACAGTTCGGGCACAAAGAAGTGCATTATGTCCAGGACAAGAAACAGGTGCCGGCGTTTCTGAAAACGCATGTGAAGAAAGGCGATATCGTGATCACGATGGGAGCGGGGGATATATGGAAGTTCGGCGAAGAATTTTTGAAACAACAAAAGTGATTTCACAGATTTCATCGACTGGGCACAGATGGCAAACGACGCAGACAAAGCGCGAGGTAGTGAAATCAGTATTCAGCGATGAATCCGTGTAATTGACGCAATCAACAATGATTTCCATAGACGACATCAAAAAATTTTTCCGCGGGCATATTGCGCTCAACGAGTCGCTTGCCAAGTACACGTCGATGAAAGTCGGCGGTCCCGCGGATTATTACGTCGAACCCGCGAACAAAGAGGACGCGGTCGCCATTGTGATGTATTTCCAGCGCAACGGATTTCCGTTCATGATGCTGGGGCGGGGCAGTAACATGCTCATCAGCGACGAGGGGTATCGCGGCGCCGCGATTAATCTCGGAGAAAGCCTTGCGAATGTTACGCTGAGCGGCGACCTCGTTATTGCCGAGGCGGGCGCAAAAATGACAAAGTTCGTGGACTTCTGTGTCCAGCACGAGTGTGCCGGGGTCGAGATGCTTGCGGGCATTCCCGGTACCATCGGCGGAGCGGTGGTGATGAACGCGGGCGCGCACGGCGGTGAAATCTCGAATCATCTCGTTGATGTCGAGGTGTTGCGCGGTCAAGAAGTACAGCACGTGAAAAAAGAACGCGCCGCATTTACCTACCGGCATTCCGGCTTTGGAAATGATGTGGTGCTGAGCGCGTCGTTCAAACTGCCCAAAGGGAATAAAGACGAATTGATGAAACGGCGGAGTGAATACTTGCACCAGCGCAACCTGACACAACCGACAAACATGCCGAATTCAGGAAGCATGTTTAAGAATCCTCCGGGCAACTATGCGGCAAAGCTCATCGAACAAGCAGGGTTGAAGGGAAAGCGTGTCGGCGACGCGCAGATTTCGGAGAAGCACGCGAATTTCATCATCAATCACGGCAACGCCAAGGCATCGGACGTGATGACGCTGATAGACCTTGCCCAGCGCACGGTCTATCAGAACGCCGGCTTACAGTTGGAATTGGAAGTGAAACTGGTCGGATTTCAGGAAGAAATGAACGAACGCAATCATGGATAACATGATGAACACACCCCTGTCGATGGAACCGACAAGTCCAGGCGTTTCCCCGTTGCCGGAGAAATTCGGGACGAGAAAGAAACTGTTGTTGGTAGGTTTATTGCTCGGTATCGGCGGATTAGTTGTATGGTCGAATGTTTGGAAATCCAACCTGACGGTGAGCACTGTGACTGTCGAAGGAAATGTTATCGTAGACGCGAATGAAATTCTCCAGCTTGCACATGTTAAAGAAGGCGCGTTGATGTACGACCTGGATTTAGCCGAAATCCAGAAAAACGTATCCTCGAATTTCTTTGTCCGGGATGCGGTTGTGGAGCGGGATTTGCCTTCGACGATTAGGGTGACGGTGATCGAACGCTCGCCTATCACAATGGTGAATCATGGAAACATCTTGTACCTCGACGAAGAGGGTGTGGTGTTACCGCATTCGATATCAAAAGAGACATTTGACCTGCCGATTCTGAGCGGCCTGCCTGCGGGCGTTCCGTTTAAAGTCGGGTCGACGGTGGAAAACAGGGATGTACAGGAATCGCTGAGGATTCTAGTTGCCTCGAAAACGGTCAGTAGCGAGTTATATCATTTGATCTCGGAGATCCGACTCCGCAACGGCGGGGACATCGTACTGTATTCTGCAGAACGGGGAGTGCCGATTATCTTCGGCCACGGCGATGTGGCGAGCAAGATGGTGCGCCTTGAAACATTTTGGAACGAGATTGTCCGTGAGCGCGGCGCACAGCATTTACAGTATGTTGATTTGCGTTTCGCAGATCAAATTGTTGTCCGGTGGAAGTCTTAGAAAAGTATTGCCACAAAGACACCAAGACACGAACAAATACGAAGAAAAATATGCCGCCCCCTTGGGGCTTAATGAGTTTGTTCTTACAGGTTATAGAGATTACGCTCCTAACGGAGCAGTGAAGCAGACAAGCGCAGGGAAAGTTGATATCCGTTGATATGACTTATAGTCCCTCTGGGACGAAATACTTATAGAGAAAAAAGTAAATGATGAATAAGCCCCGTCGGGGGCGGAAGATAATAACGAGGAATGAACATGACAAATGATATTGCAGTCGGCTTAGATATCGGCACGACAAAAGTCTGTGCGGTCGTTGCCGCGCCGGATGAGAACAACCCCGGCAAACTTACGGTGCTCGGGATCGGCAAAAGCGTGTCGGACGGGTTGACGCGAGGCGTTGTGACCAACATCGAAAAAACCGTGCGCTCGATTCAACTTGCCGTTGAAGAAGCGCAGAAACAATCCGGCGTGAAAATTACCGCCGTTACGGCAGGCATTGCCGGCGACCATATCCAGAGCTTCCAAAGCCGCGGACTCGTAACAATCAGCCGCCCGGATAACGAGATCACACAGGAAGACGTGGACCGTCTTATCGAAGACACGAAGCGCGTCGCCCTGCCATCCGACCGGAGGATTATCCACGTTATCCCCCAGCAATTTATCGTGGACGGGCAGGATGGCATCTACGACCCGGTCGGCATGTCCGGCGTGCGTATGGAAGCCATCGTGCACATCATTACGGGACTTATCACCGCCGCCCAGAACATTTATAAATG
>DATCJD010000169.1:0-3358 GCA_036507435.1 Bacteroidota bacterium | reverse complement strand
TGTTCGTCTGTTCCTGTTCATCGCCTCAACTCCTTTAATAGGCTCAACCGCGCGAATCAACACTGCCTCGCCAACTCCCAACCCTTGCGTTACCACATTGGCGCACCAGTGCATACCGTAGGTGAAATATACGTAGAGATGTCCACAGTTGCCGAACATCACGGCGTTCCGGTTGGTTTTACCGCGAAACGAATGCGCCGCCGGGTCGCCCGTGCAGTAGGCTTCTGTCTCCACGATTTTTCCGATGAGTTCTTTGCCGCGAAATGTTCGAACGATATACTTGCCGAGCAGGTCTTTTGCAACGCGGGGAGTGGGGCGAAGGTAGAAGGAATGGGGAAGTCTTTTCAAGTGCGGAATGCCAAATGCCAAATGCCGAGTGCGGAATGAAAATTATTTTTTATCAACCTTCTTCATCAGCCGCTCAACGTCGCCCTCAGTAAGCCCGGAGCCGTACACGGCATCCTTTGCGGCTGATGGTGTCTCAGTTTTAACTGCAGACTGCGTACCGTCGTCTGTTTTCTGACTCCTGACAACTGGCTCCTGACTACTGTTGCCCGCTTTGAGCCTGATGCGCTCTTCGATTTCGCGGATCCACGAATGCGGCGCTTCGACGGCATGATGCGGTTGTGGGGCGCGGACGGCCTCTGTTTTTTTTACGACATCGGCAGAGGTGCTCGCGAATTTTTCAGGCGGGTTGATGGGACGCGTCTCGAAAGCCAGCCGCTTCACGTTAATGAGATGTTTGGCAGAAACATTTTCGGAAATAATCGAGCCGCCGAACGTGCCGGGCCCGAGCGTCATGGACGGAAGCAGTTCATTCGTGTAGCCGACTGCCCCTAATGCCGCCTGCGTGTTCACGAGAATGCGGAAGGCGGGCTTTTCGAGTCCAAATTTCAGCACAATTTCCGGGTCGGTACAGTGGATGACCATCGTATGCCCGATGCCGCCGAACTCTAACATCTCTATCGCTAACTCACAACCCTCGCGATAACCGTTGACGGTGAACATGGAAAGCACAGGCGACAATTTTTCGCGTGAGAGCGGGTACTCTCTGCCGACGGCGGGAAGCTCGGCAATCAAGCATGTCGTCTCGCGCGGCACGTCGAAGCCGGCTTTTTGCGCGATGAGCGACGGCGGCTTGCCGACGATATCCGGGTTGATTGCCCCGCGCGGGTCGAACATGGTACTGCTCAGGCGCGCGATTTCTTCCGGAGAACAGAAATACGCTTCGCGCTTTTTGAATTCTTCCATAACGAGCCGCTTAATCGGTTCATCCACGATCACGCCGGATTCCGTCGAGCACAACACGCCCCAGTCGAACATTTTGCCGGATACTATGTCGGCGACGGCTTTTTTGACATTTGCCGTGCGCTCGATAAATGCAGGCACATTGCCCGACCCGACTCCGTAGGCGGGCTTGCCGGAGCTATACGCCGCTCGCACCATGGGGTTCGAACCGGTCGCAAGAATGACCGCCGTTTTTTTGTGTTTCATCAGCTCCGTCGTCCCTTCGATGGAAGGGACGGACATGCAGGCGATGAGTCCCGGCGGCGCGCCAGCCGCTTCTGCCGCTTGAGCGATGATGCGAGTCGCTTCAAGTGTGGAGTTGACTGCGCGCGGGTGCGGGCTTGCCACGAACCCATTGCGCCCTTTGACGGAAATAATCGCTTTGAACATCACCGTCGAGGTCGGGTTGGTCGAGGGGATCAGCGCGGCGACGACGCCCATCGGCTCGGCGATCTCGATAATTTTCTTTTCTTGGTCATCGTTAATGACGCCGACGGTTTTGAGGTCTTTGATGGATTCCCAGACGCGCCGGGTGGCGAATTCATTTTTCTTTTTCTTGTCCTCCGTCCTGCCGAAGCCCGTTTCCTCGTGCGCCATTTTGCCAAGCTTTTCAGCCGCGGCGAAACCGGCGTCCGCCATCGCTTTCACGATTTTATCCACCTGTCCCTGAGTGGATTTCCTGAACGCGAGCTGGGCTTCCTTCGCTTTCTGGACGAGGTCGCGTGCTTCTTGAATGGATTGAAGGTCTTTGTCGGGCATTTCTCGACGTTCTCCGATTTTTCTTTCAGACGAATGTAACGTAAATTCCAAAGAGTGTCAATTTAGGATGCACGATTAAGCAGATATGGGTTCTGTGCTGAAGTATCTGAGGAAGTTTAGGGTGTGAGTTAAAACAGAGTATTCTGAGATGTAGATTTTTTGCTTAGCCCGAAATGCTTGTACGCCGCGTCGGTTGCTTCTCTGCCACGGGGGGTGCGCTGTAAGAATCCTTCCTGAATTAAAAATGGCTCGTACACTTCTTCTATCGTTCCAGCTTCTTCACCGACTGCGACAGCGAGCGTGCTGAGCCCAACTGGTCCACCGTTATATTTTTCGATAATCGCTTTCAGAATCCTTTTATCCATTTCGTCCAAACCATGGCTGTCAACTTCCAGCGCTTTCAGCGAAAAGTCAGCGACCTCGCGTGTAATAACGCCTTTATGCTGTTCGAGCCGCTCGTCCGCCTGAGCGAAATCGCGGCAACGCTTGAGCAAGCGATTGGCGATGCGCGGTGTGCCGCGCGCGCGTGTGGCGATTTCCCGTATGGCGTTTTTTTCCGTTGTGATGCTTAGAATCAATGCTGAGCGGCGGATGATTTTCTGCAACTGGTCGCTATTATAATAATCCAGCCGGTTCGTTATGCCGAAGCGCGAGCGTAGTGGAGAACTCAGCAACCCCGCGCGTGTCGTTGCCCCGACGAGTGTGAACGGCTGTAACGCGAGTTGAATGGTTTTTGCGCCGGGTCCGCTGTCAATGACAATATCCACCCGAAAATCTTCCATCGCGGAATACAGATACTCTTCTAATTTTGCGGGCACGCGGTGTATTTCATCGATGAACAACACTTCGCCCGCTTCTAACGACGTGAGAATGCCGGCAAGGTCGCCAGGTTTATCCAACGCAGGACCGGACGTAATCTTGATACCCGTGCCCATCTCGTTCGAGATGATGTGTGCGAGTGTCGTTTTGCCGAGTCCGGGCGGACCCGTGAGCAGGACGTGGTCGAGCGATTCCTTCCGCTGTTTCGCCGCCGTAATGAATACATGAAGGTTATCGACGATTTTTTCCTGCCCGACGAAATCGTGGAATTCCCCGGGGCGGAGCGTTTGGTCAAGCTCGAGTTCGTTCTCGAAACGTTCGGGGGCTGTCAAATCGGATTTTCGCATGGCGCTCACAAGGTACCGAGAAGCGCGCTGAAGTGCAAGGTCATGCCGTCTTAGCGGAAGGTAAAGCGGAGAGCGTTCTTGATAAGCTCTTCAACGGTGAGGGATTCCCCGTTCGTTTCGTTCAACGCTTGGCGGATGGCTTTCTC
>DATCJD010000168.1:0-5999 GCA_036507435.1 Bacteroidota bacterium | reverse complement strand
GCTCCTTCACCTTGTCAACGGGAATTGCTTCTGCCTCACGGTCTTGGACACCCTTGACGGTTGTTGCTTTGAGTAAAGAGTTGTAAATCGCCTCCTCGGTTGCCTCGACAACGGCTTGGAACAACGGCGAGAGGTCGTCTTCCTTATAACGCGGCACTTGTTCGATGCGCGGCGCGTTAGCGCGAATACGTAGCTCTGACGCGGTCGAGAACGCGAGCACGTAATCGCCGCTTCCGTGGCTCATGGCGGAGCCAGTACGGCCGAGGGCAAGCGTGGCGCGTTTCGCGAGCCGCTTCAACTGCGCCGAAGTCAGCGGAGCGTCCGTCGCGAGAACGATCACGCACGAGCCGTCGCCGCCGTCATAGTTGAGTTGATTCCTGAACGCATAGCGTTCCAATTCCTTCCCGACCGGAACGCCTGCCATATCGAGGATGCCGCCATAGTTCGTTTGTACCAGCGCGCCGACGGTGAAGCCGCCCAATCCCGGCGGCAACACGCGCGAACTTGTCCCGATGCCGCCCTTCCATCCGAAGCACTGCGTGCCCGTACCCGCTCCGACCGAGCCTTCTTCTACGGTTCCGGCTTTCGCATTACGAATTGCTTCAGCCGCATGTTCACGTGTCACGTGCCTGCCGCGGATGTCGTTCAGCCCTCCGTCATTCGTTTCACCTACAATTGGATTAATAGAGCGGACATTCTCGTTGCCCGGCTGAGCGAGCATGTAATCCACGACGCCGTTCGCAACGTCCCACACACTGAGTGTATTGGTGAGGAGGATCGGCGTTTCGATTTGTCCCAGTTCTTCCAATTGTGTCGTGCCGACGAATTTACCGAAACCATTTCCGACGAAGAACGCGGCGGGGACTTTTTCCTGAAATACATTCCCGCCGTGCGGAACTATCGCGGTGACGCCCGTGCGGATATTCTCGCCCTGCCGGAGCGTCACCTGTCCGACAGTTACGCCGGCGACGTCCGTGATCGCATTATGCGCTCCCGGCTTGAAAATCCCTACTTCCACGCCCAGCTCGCGGAAGCGCGGTCTCGGCTCCTGTGCGAATGAAAGGGCGGCAGTGCCGAGAATCATGAAGAGTAAAATGAATTTTGTTTCCATAGATGCTCCGTATGTTGACCGGCGTCAATTAGGGCTTGCAATTTTCCCCGCCGGAGAGTATAATAATAGCACAGAGATAGAGAGAGGGGAATGAGATGAAAACAAAAATTCTGCTGTTTGTATGTTGCATCTTTCTTGTTCTTGTATGCTTAGGTTGTGAATCATCCACCGACATAGCGGATGGACCGGTTGCTGAAGAACGTGTCCACGTACGCGCGGCGTGGTCGCCCGACGGGCAGACCATCGCCTTCCTCGACCTCACAGCGGGCAAACTCGGATTGTATCTCGTCGATACCAGCGGCGCGAACCTTCGCTTGCTGTATCCCGGCGATGCGATAGGCGTCACATGGTCGCCGGATAACGAGTGGGTCGCCTTTTCCTCGCTGGGGAATCTATATAAAATTCGCGTGAATGGCGAGAGCAAGACCCAACTGACAACCATACCGGGAAGCATTCGCCCCGCATGGTCGCAGGACGGACAACGGATTGCATTTCTGAGCGGGACAACCTTTGTGCTCAATTTGCAGAATAACCTCGAAGAAGATATGCAGTTCGCCGGCAACTATCCTTCATGGCATCCGAACGGCGTTGACCTCGTGGTGATGGAGATTCTGCGCGACGCGGTCGGCATCGGCGGGCTATACCGTTTTCGCATATTGAACCCGGGAACGCGGACAGTGCAGACGATGCATTCATTTTCATCGCCGGAAGACTGCGCGTTTTCTTCTATTAACGCGGCAGGAACAGAAATTATCTACGGCGCGAAACCGCTCAACAACTACACGCAAGTGTGGAAGGTAACGCTAGAGACTCAGCAACACATCAGCTTAACAGATGACGGCGGAGATTATCCGGCGTGGAGTCCCGACGGCAATAAAATTGTGTACACGCGAACGCTGTTAGACGACGGCGGGTTGTGGATTATGAACGCCGACGGAACCGGTAAGCGGCGGCTGACAACTCCATAGATGTCAGAAGTCAGACGTCAGCACAACTGACCTCTAATCTCTGACCTCCGACCTCGGATCTCAGGCTTCCGACCTCTGTTCTCTGACCTCGGTATTACTACGGCTCCAAGTCCAGCGAATAGGTCGAGAAAAACAAATAGAAATCCGCCACGTCCAACATGTCCTTGCCGATGTACCGAATGGAATGCGCGTCGGTGCGCTGGACGGTTTTCAAATACGCGAGCACTTCCGATGTCACTTTGATTGCAAGTCTTTCGCAGTTTGCTCCACCTTCGACCATACGCGCAGGATGTTCCCGTTGCAAATTTTTTCGATGTCCTGCTCGGAGTAGCCGAGTTTCAGCAGTTCGTAGAGGATATTCGGATACATCGACACGTCTTTGATGCCTTCCGGCAGTGTGTCGCCCACGCCATCAAAGTCCGAGCCGAAGCCTACATGGTCAATGCCCGCGAGCTTCACCACATGGTCAATGTGTTTCGCGACTTCTGCGACGGTGACACGGGGCTTGGGGTTCGATGTCTCAAATTGCTTCACCATTTCCGCCGCTTTAGGGTTGTCGAACCCTACGTTATTCGCGGCGAGATGCTTCCCGACCTTATCGCCCCATTGCCGGTAGTCTTCGTTGAGGAACGACGAACCCCACGCGATCATGATGACGCCGCCGTTCTTCGCCAGTGCTTTGACCATATCGTCCGACATGTTGCGCATCCAGCCGGGCGTATACGCGCGGCAGGAGGAGTGCGAGGCGATCGCCGGAGCTTTCGTCAGTTCCATCACTTGATAAAAGACATCGTCAGACACGTGCGAGATATCCACCATGATACCGAGGCGGTTCATCTCCGCCACCGCCTGCTTGCCGAACGAGCTTAAACCTTTCCACGTGCGCGTGGTGTCGTACGACGAATCGCAGATGTGGTTGTCCTTGCCGTGCGTGAGTGTGATATAGCGGATGCCGCGGTTGTAAAAATGCCGCAGGTTCTCCAGCTTACCCTCGACGGGTGAGCCGTTCTCCATGCCCATGGGGAGCGAGATGAGGCCGCGCGCAAATTGCGTCCGCACATCCGCCGGAGATGTTGCGACCGCGTATTTGTCGGGCCATTTCTGCTGGAAACCTTCCACCATGTCAATGAGCGAATCGGCAAGCGACTTCGCGCCTTGGGATTTGAAATTCACTTCGCGGCTCGAGGGGACGTAGATGGACATGAACGGCGCGTTCAGCCCCCCGCTCTTTGCGCGCACATAGTCGAAGTCGCCCTTCTCCGTGCGTTGCGAAATATCTTCCCACGTTGCCGACAAGCGGTAGGGGATATCCACGTGCGTATCCACGATGATGAACTTCTGCGCAAGCTCGACTGCTTTCGCGCGGAGTTGGGCTTCCGTTTGTTGCGCGTGCGCATTGCACAGCGGTACAACAAACGCAAGAATCAGTAAAAAACGAGATGAATGAAATTTAATGTTCATCGTAATCTCCTATGTGTGAGGATTACAGGAAAGAGAAACTGAGCCACTTCTCTCAGCGTACCAGTAGAAATTGCAGTGCATAAGAATAGGGCAAAAGCCCGACAAATGCAAGAGCCGCGCAGTTACTTGATTCTCGGTGGAGCATTGTTTATTTTCCTACCGATTTCAATCTCTCTTTCCCATCACAAGATTATTTTTTGGAGGTAGTATGCGTACCCGCAACTTGCTGTTTGTGTTTGTTGTGCTTTCCCTGATGATTGCATCCTGCGCGCCGCCGGCCGTAGACATGGCTGCGTTGCGTGCGACGATTGATGAATATAATGCCGCGACCTCAGAATCAATGATGACGAACGACATCGAGAAAGTCATGCCGTTCTACGCGGATGATGCAATCCAGCTTCCGGATAAAGCCCCTGCGAACAAAGGAAAGGAAGCCATCCGCGCGTGGATTACCGAAATGTCCAGCATGGGCATGAAATTCTCAGCGGCGACATTTACCCCTACGGAAGTCAACGCCGCCGGAAACATTGCCTACGAGATTGGCGAGTACTCGATGACCATGAGCATGGAAGGCATGCCGGAGATGAGCGATAACGGTAAATATGTCGCCATCTGGAAACAACAGACCGACGGCTCGTGGAAAGTCTACGCGGAAATCTGGAACTCCAGCGTCGCTCCCCCGATGGACATGGGCGGCAACGATATGAAGTAATACGTAGCGGAGGTTTTACAGAAATCCCCGTTCGCGCCCCGGCGTGGACGGGGATTTTTGTTGTACAACACGCCATTTCTCTTAGGGGCAGACTGCTGTGTGCCCAGAAGGGGATTTTGGAGTGTGTAATTTTACCGCAGAGGCTCTGGTGTTTCTTCTGACTACTTACCCCTGATTACTGACTACTGCCTTTTTATTTTTTTTCTTTCTGAATGTTCGCCAGCAACTTCCCGCGCCGCGCGCCGGAGACCCACCCGTGCACGAACATCGCGGGGCCAATGAGGAAATACGACATCCCTGCGTACTGGTCGTATTGGTTGCCGCCGAAGACGACAATAAGCGTCGAGAGCACGCCCACGCCGCCCTGCACGAACAATCGCTGGATGCTCGCCCGCGTATCATAAATCTCGATCTCGTTAAGCTGTAACTCGCCGCGCTTGCGGTACGCCCGCCAATAGAGCAATGCATACAGCATCATCACGGCAATATATCCGGCGTTGTAAATATACATCATCGTAGGACCCTGTCCGGGTTCCAAAGGGGAAATCACATTGCCGTCGGCGAGTTGGATCCCGACCGGCATTCCCATCATGCTGTTGATGACAAGGGTGAAGAGAAATTTCAACGGGTAAATGTAGAAGAGGACGACGAACAACAGCAGGGCGTTGAGCGTAATCGTAACCGTGTCTTGCAGTCCGTAGCGCCGGAAATACACGTAATGCAAATGCCAGAGGTAGATGAGCATCGTGAAGCAGATGGCAAAGGCAAGGAACCCGCGCATGGTTACCAGCAAATCGTTGAACGTGCGCGGCACTTCGAGCGAGACGACGAGCAGAGTGACGGCGAACGCGAACACGGCGTCGGTGAACCCCTCTACTCTCGAAATCTCCCCGCCGCGCCAGCGGAAATGCTTCTCGCCGCCGTACTGGTGTTCCAACGCTGTTTGACGGATAGCTGTCATAAATGCTCCTTCTTTTTTTTGCTGTCATCCCGAACGGAGTGAGGGATCCCGTTATTCAAAAAAACGAGATTCCTCATCCCGAAGGTCCCAAAGGGATTCCTACGGAAGATGCCTATGGCAGGAATGACCTATAGCTCACTCCCACCGGAACGCTTTTACCGCGAGCGCAATGGTAACGACCGCCCAGACGGTGAGTCCGAGCACCTGTTGCCAGATATCGCCGAGCGTCGCGCCTTCGATGGCGATGGTGCGCAAGCCGTCCGCGAGATACGTGAGCGGGAAAAAGTCCGTGATGGTATGCGCGATGCCGGGAAGGTTGGAGCGGCTGAAAAAGATGCCGGAGAGGAACATCATCGGCAGGGTAATGACGTTTGCGAGCGGGGCGACCTGGTCTTCGGATTTCGAGACGCCCGAGAGCGTGAAGCCGATGGCGAGAAAGACAATACCGCCGAGAATTCCGACGATGAGCATATCGAGCAAACTGCCGGCGAAATGCAACTCAAACAGCATCATCCCTGCGCCCACCATGATGACGACTTGAAGCATCAGGACCATCAGCCGCGAAATCACCTGCGAGATAATAAAATCCCGCGGGTTGATGGGTGTAACGAGCAGGCGGCGCAGGATGCCGCGCTTTTTTAGGATCACGAAACCGAACGCGACGCCGAAGATACCGCTATTCATAATAGACATCGCGAGAATGCCGGGCAGTAAAAAATCGATATACGACAGATTGCGGCTGTTGACGGACTCGGTGCGGAGCGTAGGGCGCGGGACGCTGTGCCG
>DATCJD010000167.1:0-2802 GCA_036507435.1 Bacteroidota bacterium | reverse complement strand
AAACTGGGTGGAAATCCATCCAGATGATGCGAAGAAGATTGGAGTCGAACGCGGCGATATTCTTCAGCTGACAACCGACCACGGAACAATCGAACTTCCCGCGTATGTGTACGCCGGCGTGAGGCAAGGAACGCTCGCCGTACCTCTCGGTCAGGGTCACACGGAGTACGGACGTTACGCGAAAGGAAACGGCGCGAATGTGTACGCCATCCTGCCGCCGCTTCCGCTGGCGTCGTCCGGAGGATTGCAATGGTCGGGTGCTCCGGTGCGCGCCGTGAAGCAGTCGCGCAAAACCGATTTCGCCGATGTCGCCGGAAGCGACTATCTCCATGGCCGCAACATCGTGCAAGTGGTAACGGTCGAAGAATTGCTTTCGAATTCCGGCATCGAACCGCAAAAGCCGCACGGGCACGGACTATCACTTTACCCTGAGCACGAACACCCCGATTACCGGTGGGGTATGACCATCGACCTCGACAAATGTACGGGTTGCAGCGCGTGCGTTACCGCGTGCTATTCGGAGAATAATATTCCGGTCGTCGGCAAGCAACAGGTGCAACTCGGCAGAGAGTTATCGTGGCTGAGAGTGGAGCGGTACTTCGACGACCCGCCGAAAGACGAAACATTGACATTTTCTCCGCACGCGGAGTTCATGCCGATGCTCTGCCAGCAGTGTGACAACGCACCGTGCGAGCCGGTCTGCCCCGTGTATGCGTCCTATCATACCCCGGAGGGATTGAACGCTCAGGTGTATAACCGGTGCGTCGGCACGCGGTATTGCGCGAACAACTGCCCGTACAAAGTGCGCCGGTTTAATTGGTTCGACTATGAATGGCCCGAGCCGCTCAACTGGCAGTTGAATCCAGACGTGACCGTGCGCTCTAAAGGCGTGATGGAAAAATGCACCTTCTGCGTCCAGCGCGTAGTGGAAGCAAAGAACAACGCGAAGCTGGAAGGCAGAAAAGTGTACGACGGCGAAATCACAACGGCGTGCCAGCAATCCTGCCCCGCACAGGCGATTGTTTTCGGCGACCTGAAAGACCCGGAGAGCAAGGTCAATCAACTCCGCGAGAAAAACGACCAGCGCGGCTATCGCGTGCTGGAAGAATTAAATACAGAACCGGCGGTGGTTTATTTAAAAGAGATACGGTCGTAGGTATCCTTTGTGGATATAATATATTGCCTCGGTCCCCAAGGGGGCAGGCAGGAGACCTACGACAAGGAAAAGGTGCAAAGATTTACTTTGCGGGCTTAGCGTCTTAGCGAGAAACAAGTTTTTTATCCTTTAATTAATAAGATTCGTGTTTCTTCGTGCCCTTCGTGGATAGAATATATTGTCTTGGTCGGAGACCTACGACAAGGAGAAAAGAATAACGTGGCAACAAACTGGTCAGAAGCGTTTCAGCCGCTCATCAAGCAATACAAAAACAAGAAGCACCCGCTTGAATACCGGAGCAAATACCAGCTTACGGTGATGGTTATTCTTTCGGCCCAGGATTCCGATAAGCACATCAATCAGGTGGCGCCGGAGTTCTTCAAGAAATACCCATCCATGAAGCACCTGGCGAAAGCCAAGCCGGAGGAATTACACAAGATCATCGGTTCTGTGCGGAATTTCGGCAATAAATCGAAGTGGCTCGTTGTGCTCGCTCAGAAGGTGAAAGACGACGCGAATATTCCCGGCACAATGGAAACACTGACGGAGCTTTCCGGCATCGGCAGGAAGTCCGCGAACGTCATCATCCGCGAGTCTGGAGGAGAGGCGGAGGGCGTCATCGTCGACCTGCATGTGGTGCGTGTGGTGCCGAGGTTGGGGATTATCGACTCCGACAAGCCGGACAAAATCGAAAAGGAACTCATGAAGCTCGTCCCGCAGAAATACTGGAACGGATTAGGCATGGCGATATCGTTTTTGGGCCGCGAGATTTGCCGCCCAACGAATCCCAACTGCCCCGCGTGCGTGATGAATACAGTCTGCGCGTATTACAAAGCCAGCAAGAAAGGTAAGAGGATATAGGTCTTAGGTGTGAGGGAAAAAACTGTTTGCGGTTCCCTAATACCTGTCACCCAATACAAAAAAAATATGCCTACTCGATTAGAACCAAAATTTATCAGCATACTCAAAGAAGGATACACCGCCAAACAATTTTCCTCGGACCTCGTTGCCGGGGTCGTGGTGGGAATCGTAGCGCTCCCGCTTGCAATTGCGTTCGCTATCGCTTCGGGCGTGAAACCGGAACAGGGGCTGTACACCGCCATTATCGCGGGTATAGCCGTTGCCGTGTTGGGCGGGAGCAGGGCGCAGATTAGCGGTCCCACGGGCGCATTCATCGTCGTGATTTATGGCATCGTCCAGCAGTACGGCTATCAAGGACTCGCCGTCGCGACGCTCATCGCCGGTGTGCTGTTAATCATCATGGGGCTGGCGCGGATGGGAGTACTGCTTCGCTTCATTCCGTATCCGGTGACCATCGGCTTCACGAGCGGGATTGCGCTCATCATCTTTTCGTCGCAGATAAAAGATTTTCTGGGGCTCGACATTGCAACACTGCCTGCGGATTTCATCGAGAAGTGGGTGATATACGGTGAAGCCATTCAGTCCGTCAACCCGTATGCTATCGGTATCGGCGTGGGGTCGCTATGCGTGATCACGCTCTGGCCCATGGTGACGCACCGAATTCCCGGCTCGCTCGTTGCGATTATTCTCTCGACCATCGCGGTACAATTTTTTCATATCCCCGCGGAGACCATCGGCAGTCGGTTCGGCGAGGTGTCGAATGTATTCCCCGCTTTCGGCTTCCC
>DATCJD010000166.1:0-7181 GCA_036507435.1 Bacteroidota bacterium | reverse complement strand
CAACACACTTTGTAAGTTTAATGGTTTCTTCTTTCACAATTCAGTCCACTACTAGAGAGCCATTAGGAAATATGTATTTTATCTCCCCAAATTTCGGGCTAGACTGGATGATCGGATCCAGTGTAAATTTCTACATACGAGGAGGACCTGCCCTACGAAAAGAATCACCAGGAGGTATTATCTTTTCAGGGAATATTGATTTAGGGCTTGGATGGATATTCTGATTTTGTAAAAATCAAAGAAGCAGAACAATGTAGGAGAAATAAATATGTGTCTTGAAAGAGCAACATTTGTATTTATCCAAGCCTTAATATGGCATTTTCGGTCAGGACTTACGTCCTGACCGTACAAACCGTGACACTACGGAAGGAGACTCGGCAACGTCACCTCGTCTAAATTTATAATATCTTAATGCCCATGCCCCTCCATCCCCGGCACACCGAACGCGCGCCACAACAACACAAGTCCCATGAAGAGCACTGTCACAGCTGCAAGCTTATCGCCCCAGTAGCGCAGTTTATTGCCGAAGTACGAACTCGCAAATCCCGTTGCCACTAATGCAGGAACAATCCCCGCACCGAAGCAAGCCATCACCAACGCTCCTTGCAACACACTTGCGGTGCTCGCCGCTTTGAGGAACATCGAGTACAGCAACCCGCACGGCAACAGCGGCGTCAGCAAGCCGATGTAGAACTTCGACTCGAGTCCCTTCTGAGCAATCAGCGACCCATAGACAGCTTGATACACCCGGAACAGCAGGTTGCGCGTACGGCTTTCCAGCGCAAGCTGAGCAGATATCGCGAAGCCGGGGAGGATTCTCAAAAGTGAGATTCCCATTAGTAATAAGAAAACGCCGGCAACAACCGAAAACCAAAAGGCAATATCCTGCAACGTCGTAATGCCCGCCCCAAGTCCGCCTACAATCCCCCCGATAATAGCGTACGAAAGCACCCGTCCGGAATTATACGTAAGATGCGAAATAAGCGCAGAGGAAGGGGAGGTCTGCTCGGCGAATCCCTGTGTAGAATATCCCATCACAATCGCGCCGCACATGCCGACGCAGTGCATGCTTCCGAAGAGCCCCGCAAGAAAGGAAAGAGAGTAATCCAAGGCGGTGAACCGTAAATCGTTAGTAGTGAATCATAAAACGTAATGAAACATTCAGCAGAATGCAATCCGGTTAGCCTTGCGCTAATAGTTTTCACTTTGTATCTTGAAAGTCGTTTACAGCGTTGTTTCTTTTCAATCCGCAATTCCCGATTGGCAATTCGAGATTAACCATGTCTCTTCCCTTTGCCGCTATCATTGTCATTATCATCGCACTCGTAGCAGGCGCGCTCGCCCTCTCGGCGTTCATCTGGGCGATCCGCACGAAACAATTTTCCATCGAGCAGTTGAACCGCGGCGCGCTGCTTATTTTCGACGACGACGAACCCGTCGGCACACCGCAGGACATGGTCTTTACGGACAACAGCACGCATGGCAAAAAAGAAGACGAAAAAGCCGGCTGACCCGCACGGTGAATTCCGCGGCCAGCGCACTGAAGCAGACCAGGAGCGGCGCATCGTCATCGACGACGCGGCTCGCACGCCGACGGTGCTGTATTTAGGGTCCGGCATTTTTTGGCTCCTCGTCGGCTCGCTCTTCGGTATCGTCGCCTCGCTGAAATTTAACCTTCCCGATTGGCTCGGCAGTTCCGCCGCGCTTACATTCGGACGCATTCGCCCGGCTCATCTCAACACCGTCATGTACGGCTGGGCGTCGCTCGCCGGAGCCGGCATGATCGTCTGGCTTACCGCGCGGCTCTGCCGCATTCAGCTTCAACTTGCGTGGGTACATTATCTCGCGGTGATTCTCTGGAATCTCGGCGTCCTCGCGGGCACGGTGGCAATCCTCGCCGGATATAATCAAGGCATGGAGTGGCTGGAATTCCCCCGCTTCGCCGGAGCCATGATTGCCGTCGGATTTCTCCTCTTTGCCGCATCGATCATTCAAACATTCCGCAAGCGTAACGTCGACCATCTGTATGTCAGCCTGTGGTACATTCTCGCATCAATGATTTGGTTTCCATTTCTGTATGTCGTGGCGAACCTCGGCATCTACCAAGGGGTAATTCAGGCGGCGATGAACTGGTGGTACGGGCACAACGCGCTTGCTACATGGTTCACGCCGATAGGGCTGGCTGGGGCGTATTACTTTATTCCCAAAGTCATCGGACGCCCGATTTACAGCTACTATTTGGGATTGCTCGGCTTCTGGGCGTTCGCGCTCTTTTATAATTGGAACGGCATCCATCACCTCGTCGGCGGTCCGTTGCCCACGTGGCTCGTCACGGTTTCGATTGTTGCGAGCGTGATGATGGTTGTGCCCGTGATGGCGGTTGCCGTCAACCACCACCTCACGACGGTGAACCATTTTCGGATGCTGAAGTTCAGCCCCACATTGCGGTTCGTCGTTATCGGTTCCATGTGTTACACGGCGGTCAGCGTTCAAGGCTCGCTCGAATCCATCCGCTCGTTCCAGGAGGTCGCGCATTTCACACATTACACCATCGGGCATGCGCACCTCGGCGTGTACGCGTTCCTCTCGATGATTCTCTTCGGCGCGATTTATTATATCATGCCCCGTCTTGCGCGGTGGGAGTGGCCCTACCCCGGACTTATCAAAGCGCATTTTTGGATGAGCACGGCCGGTATCGGTATTTATGTTATCGCACTGACGATCGGCGGATGGTTTCAGGGTGTGCAGTTGAACGACCCCGCGATTCCGTTTATGGACGTGGTGGAGTACACGAAAATATATCTCTGGGCGCGGAGCATCGGCGGAGCGCTGATGGTAGTTTCGCATTTTATTTTTGCGTTCCAGTTTGTGATGATTATTAAGCACGCGGGACCGCGGCGGTTTGCGCCCGCGCTCTTCCGCGAATCGGCGCCGATGCAACGGGAGGAACGCGAGCCATGATGTTCATCCGCTCATTCCTCTTTTTCTTCGGCGTGCTGGCGACGGTGTTGCTCGGCTGGGCGGCGCTTGTCGGCGTGCCGGATTTCATGGTCTCGGAAATCCAGCCGCCCGAAGGCTTGCAACGCTACACGGAAGAACAGCGCTATGGCCGCTCAGTGTATATCCGCGAAGGCTGTATGTATTGCCATAGCCAGCAAGTGCGTCCGGAAGGGTTCGGCGTCGACCAGGAGCGATTCTGGGGAAGACCCTCGGTGCCGGCGGACTATGTATTTGACAAGCCGCATTTATTAGGAACAATGCGCACGGGTCCCGACCTGATGAACATCGGCGTGCGCCAGTCGAGCGAGGACTGGCACTTAGCGCATTTGTACAACCCACGAATCGTCGTCCCCGGCTCAATAATGCCGCCGTTTCCTTGGCTTTTTGAGGAAAAACTCAGCGCGGGACCCAATGATAAGGTAATAACTTTACCGGACTCCCTCGCGCCGAAAGGAAAAGTCGTGGTTGCCGGGCGCGACGCCAACGCGTTGACAGTGTACTTGCTGAGTCTCGACCGCTCGTATCCTGTGGCGCAGGGCAAGCCGGACACGACGGAAAAGAAATAATTGCAACGTTGCGCCACATTTAAATGTTAGCACCACATTTAAATGTGGCGCTAAATGTATCATGTCCAAAGACAACCCCAAATCCAAACAAGACTTTCGCGACTCGGACGATTTTCACGTCAACGAGATTCACAGGCGGATTGTCTCGCGCGAACAACTTGAGCCGGAAGAAGGATTCGAGAAGCCGCCCTGGTGGGTGTGGACGGTCAGCGCACTTTTGCTGTTCGCGATGGGATTTTATCTCGGGCGTTACGGAGGCTCGTGGTCGACGATTGCGCATGAAGTAGAACAACCCATGGTCGCCTCTGCGAGTGCAATGAAGAAAGTGGTGAACGGCGCGCAGGTCTTCATCGGTGTGTGCCAGACGTGTCACCAGGCGACGGGGCTTGGCGTGCCGGGACAATACCCTCCGCTCGCCGGGTCTGACTGGCTGATACGCGACATCGAAACGCCCATTCGCATCGTACTTTACGGAATAGAAGGACCGATTACCGTCAAGGGCAGTTCATACAACAATCAAATGACGCCGTTTCACGATAAGCTGACCGACGACGAAATCGCCGCGGTGCTCACGCACGCGCGCTCCGCATGGGGCAACGACGCTTCACCTGTGAAGCCGGAAGATGTAGAAGCGATTCGTACAAAGTCGGGCGCGCGAGGCCCGTGGAGCGCGGCGGAATTATCGGCACTCAGAACGACACAATAATGGTAACAACAACCCGACATACATTCTCGTTTTATTTTGTCGTAGCCCTCGGAGCGTTGACCGCGTGTACGATCGCCGCGTGTCAGCGGCAAGAGACGGGTCCCCGCCAGCCGATTGCCTTCAGCCACGCCAAGCATGCGGGAGAATACCAAATCGCCTGCCAGTATTGTCATAGCGGTGTGCGGCGGAGCGCCCATGCGTACATCCCGTCGTTGCAGACGTGCATGGGCTGTCACCAGTTGACGGCGGCGACGAAACCGGAGATCATCAAAGTGCGGGAGGCGTGGGAAAACAAACAGCCGATCCAGTGGATGAAAGTAAATCGCGTGGCGGATTTTGTGTACTTTAATCATTATCCGCACATCGCGAAAGGCGTCGAGTGCGCCGCCTGCCACGGCGACGTCGCCGCGATGGAAGAGGTCAAGCCGCCATTCGAACTCAACAATATGACATTCTGCGTAGACTGTCACCGCGAGCAAAAAGCGAGCATTGACTGTTATACGTGTCACAGGTAATTGTAGTGCGCGTGTGTTTACAGCAAAGCTGGCATGAAGATAAATATGAGCAGAGAAATAATCCGCGGAGGAGCAACGGTGCAGGTCCCGAAGGGATGCCTTTGGCAGGAGCGACGGGGAAACAACACAGACGAATCTCCGTCACACGGCCGCCCCGTTGCAGGACAACAAGAAACCGACAGGCGTATTTTATGAGAAAGGATAGTTGATAAACAGATGCAAGAAACGACCGAACAATACATGGCTCGCATTACCGGATACGTCGCTGGGAAAGACCATCTCACCGTACTCCAGTCAACGGCGAATACCCTTGCCGGGTTAGTCAAGAACGCGCCGGCGGAAAAATTAACTCAGCGTCCCGTTCCGGATAAATGGTCGATTGCGGAAATTCTCGCGCACTTAGCGGAAAGCGAAATCGTGCTCGCCTACCGGGTGCGGCTGGTGCTCAGCGCGAGCGGCACGGTGATTCAGGCGTTCGACCAGAACGTATGGCACGACAACGCCGGCTACTTAAACCAAGACCCAACGGAAGCGTTAACACTGTTTGAGGTGCTTCGCTCAAGCAATGTCGCCCTGCTCAAATCTCTTTCGAAGGACCAATGGAACAAGTATGGCATGCACCAGGAGCGGGGGAAGGAAACCGTCGCCCGCATCGTTGAAATGTTCGCCGGGCACGACGTGAATCATACGCTTCAAATAGAAAGAATCCTTAGCGGTAAGTAGTACGTAGTAGAACAAGAGTTTAGATTCTATATTATTACAATCAACGGACGGCATCGGAGCATCGGTGAAAAGTACAAGTACCATTTCCCCGTCGCGCCGACGCAGGCAATGAGCAATACACTCGGGTTACTTATCGGAACATGGAACTTAACAGAAGAGATTTTCTCAAAATAGTAAGTGGCGCTACGGTCGCAACCGCACTGCCCGGCTGTGTGGAAAACAAGCCGCAGTCACTGATTCCGTACGTCATCCCGCATGAGGAAATCGTTCCCGGGAAGTCGGTATGGTATGCCAGCGTGTGCCGGGAATGCCCTGCCGGGTGCGGCATCCATGTGCGCGTGCGAGAAGGGCGCGCGGTAAAAGTCGAAGGAAATCCACTTCATCCGGTTAATCAAGGCACACTCTGCTCACGCGGGCAGGCGTCGTTGCACGGGCTGTATAATCCCGACCGCATCCAGCATCCGCTGAGGAAGCACGCCGACGGCACATGGGAACAACTCTCGTGGCAACAGGCAGAAGAGTTTCTCGTTGTTGAGCTAAATAAAATCCTCGCACAGGGCAAAGGTTCCGGTGTCGCGTTCATGACTCAGCACCTGACCGGCTCACTCGATGCGCTGGTTGATGAATTTCTCGCTTCAGTCGGCTCACGCCGCCGACTGCGCTACGAGCCGATTGCCTACGAAGCTCTCAAGAAAGCGAACGAGATATGCTTCGGCACTGCGGAGATCCCCACGTACGATTTCGCTTCTGCGAACATGGTTTTGTCGTTCGGAGCGGATTATCTGGAAACATGGCTCTCGCCCATCCAGCACACGCGAGAATACACCGCGATGCGGGAGTTCGATGGGAAAAAAGTCAATCGCTCCGTGTATATCGGTCCCCGTCTTTCTATGACAGCCGCGAACGCAGACGAATGGATCGCCCCCAAGCCGGGTACGGAAGGCGCGCTGGCGATGGGGTTGGTGAACGTGATACTCACATCCGGCATGGCGGATGGCATTTCACTTGCGGATTCAAACGAAATTCTCGCTCTGACGCGCGGCTTTGCTCCGAGCCAAACAGCGGAAATGAACGGTATCAGTGTGGAAAAAATCCGTGAACTCGCCGAAGAATTCGCATCTGCCAAACCCGGGCTTGCCATCGGCGGCAGTCCGGCAATCGGCGATGCACGCGAGACGGCTACACTCGCGGCGATAAATCTTCTCAACTATGTGTGCGGCAATATCGGGAAGACGGTGCGATTCGATAAGCCTTCTACGCTCGGCAGGCTCAACACCTACACCGACCTGACAAGATTTCTTCGGTCGCTGACGCAAGGCGAAGTATCCGCGCTCTTCTTCACAGAGGCAAATCCAGCGTTCTCCGCTCCGCGCGATGCAAACGTCGCTCAGGCGATGCAGAACGTACCGCTCACCGTCGCGCTCTCCAGCTACATGGACGAAACGACCGCGCTCGCAACACTCGTCTTGCCGATTCATACGCCGCTCGAAAGCTGGGGCGACTACGAACCGAGTCCGGGAGTGCACGGACTGATGCAACCCGCGATGCAACCGGTGTTCAAGACGACGAAAATGCTCGGCGACATGCTTGTATCGTGGAAGGATCAGGTCGCAAAACGCACAACGCACTCAAACGCAGAACAGCCGTTCTTCGAGTACGTCAAAACACGAT
>DATCJD010000165.1:0-6058 GCA_036507435.1 Bacteroidota bacterium | reverse complement strand
CGTATTCGGGTGAACAACAACGGGCTATCAAATAACTATCTCAACAAGAGATTGACGATTATCTTTCCGGCGCGGGAATGGGTTATGCCAAAGCCGCTGAATTCAACAGCTATCCAGGCCCACGCCATGTGTTAGAGCTCGCCGAGCAACTAAACCTTACGGAACAGCAAGCATCAAGGTCAAAAGAATTATTCGAAGCAATGCGAAAAGATGCTGTGCGACTTGGGCAAGCCATTGTGGAGCAGGAACACGCATTGAATAAGTTGTTTGCCCTAAATGTTATCGGTCAAAAACAGCTTACCGAAGCAATAGGACAAATTGTCGTTCTTCAAGGCGAACTTCGCACCGTTCATCTCTCCGCACATATCGAAATGAAGCAACTACTCACAACAGAACAAATTCGGAAATATGACGAACTACGGGGATATACCGCGCGGCAGGATTCACCAAACAACGAACATCAACATAAACATTAACTCAATTTCTAACATTACTGAAAGGCTCCAACCATGAAATCATTTCTTATTCTTGTCACTGTCGTTGCAACGCTTGTTCTTATCGGGTGCGGAAAGACGGCAGAACAGAGCACGCTCCAGACTGCATCCATCAAAGTGGAGAGCGCCGTGTGCGGTACGTGCGAAGACACTATCACTGAAGCATTGAAAGGCGTTGAAGGCGTACAGGAAGCATCTGTAGATATTGAGAAGAAAGTCGCATCGGTGCAATTTCTTACCGCGAAGACTGACCTTTCAAAACTTGAGCGGGCTGTTGCCGAAGCGGGTTATGATGCTAATGAGACTAAGCGGAATCCGGAGGCGTACGAGAAACTCGATTCCTGCTGTAAAATCGGTGAAACGACGCATGAATAATTAATCAGTACTCTAAACAAAAAATCCCGACCGAGGTCGGGATTTTTTGTTTATTGCCTTAGTCATTACTCGTCGTCATCACGATGCTCTTTGAGACGAGCTTCATCCACTCTCCGCAAAATAGTCAACAAAAATCCAACCACCAGCGTTACTGTACCGACCCATACAAGGTTAATATACGGTTTGACACTCGCCTCGATCATCAGTGTTTCCGCCTTATTTTCTTTCTTTTTCACCGTAAATTCTACTCTTGAGTTTGATTTATCCTCGCGATCCGGTATTAACCGAACAAGTGTAAACTCATACTGCATCTGGTCGGTGGCGGTATACAACACAGGGGGAAACTCAGGTCCCTGAGGAGTATTTTTCATCAACAGCTTGACCGGAGTGATTTTCTTGCCTTCCCTCACCTCTAAATCGGCTCCGAGTGTAAAATCTTTACCCTCTAACATCGCTCCACGTTGAAAATTATCGAAATCAAAATCGGCGAAGGTAATCGTAAGCTGACCGACAGTATCTTTGTTTCCCTTCTGCAACTCAATCTTCTGTCCAACCCCGCCCCCTTCTTCCAACGAAAGAGGCGCGACATAAAAATCCTTCGTCAAGTAGTTAATGAGGTCCGGGTGGCGCATGATACCTTTGGTAAACTCGCTGTAGTACATCGTCGGCGCAACGATACGCTTATTGCCGGCATGCTCTACCTCAACGTTGAAGGCGTATTTCTCGCCTTCGTATGGGTGATACCCGACATACGTCATCGTATATCCAAGAGCCTCCACCGGCTTATTTTTTTCGAGCGCGAGCGTTTGTTTTTCATCATAGCGCTCGGAGGTGATGAAACCGAGACACATGACCGCGATACCGATATGCGCAACCGAGCCGCCGACGAATTTCGGATTGCCCATATAAATTCCGTACCCCACTTGCAGATTGGCGAACAAGGAGAATGCCGAGCAGAAGGTAAACAGTAGAATGAGAAACTCCTCGCTTCCCAGCAACAATACCACAAATGTCGTAATCAATGCGAGGACGATAGGAGCGATAAGACTCCGGAGAAGCGATTTCGTTTTCGAGTGCTTCCACCAGAGCAATTGTCCCAACCCGGACAAAAACGTAATGGCGATGCCCAGCGGCAGGTTGGTTTTGATATAATAGCTGATTTCAACAGCCGAAGCCTTATCTTTCAGAATCGTCGTGATAATGGGCGACGAGGTGCCGATCACAACAAAGAGCGCGACGAAACTCAACGCAAATGCGCCCAAGAATAATGCAAATTCCCGCGAAACGATGGTATGCTCCACCGGGACCTTCGGCATCTCGCGCATCCGCACAAACAAAAATCCGAATCCAATCGCGGTAAAGAGCGTCATACATCCAAGCAACAGCCAATACACCCACATCCCCGGGTCGACAAACGAATGCACAGACGTATCGCCAAGTATGCCGCTTCTTGTCAAGAACGTACTGTATAACACGGCGATAAACGCGAGCATGCTCAGAACAAAATTTGTTTTTACAAACGCGCCGCTTTTACGTTGCGTCAGGGTTGTGTGTATTGAGGCGACGCACAGCAACCAGGGCACAAGCGAAGAGTTTTCAACGGGGTCCCAGCCCCAGAATCCGCCCCAGCCGAGTGTTTCGTACGCCCAATACCCGCCAAGGATAATGCCCGTTCCCAACACCATGGAGCCGAACACCGACCACGGGGTTGCCACACGAATCCAGGAATGATAATCCCGTTTCATCAATCCGGCTACAGCCAAGGCATAGGGAACCGCCATCGCAGAAAATCCTGAGAACAATACCTGCGGGTGAATCACCATCCAGTAATTTTGCAGTAACGGATTTAACCCTTTCCCTTCGATAGGAAACCGCGCCCAAATGCCGCGCGCGGCGTCGAGCATCACAAAGTTTGTTACACCGTTGGGAATTGTTCCTGAGGAAATGAGGTCGGTCGGGAATGTGTTCCAGATATACGCAAACGGATTTTTCACAATCAGCATGAGCAAAAGGAACGATAAAATGAGCGAGTACACCGACATGACTTCCGGCTCGTAATCTTTCTTTGCCGTGTACTGCATCAAGAAGACGCCGATGACGGCTGTGTAGAGCGCCCACAGCATGAAACTTCCTTCTTGTCCGGCATAGAACGTTGAGATCAATAGAGAGAGAGGCAAATCGGTCGAACTGTAATTCCACACGTAGGTGTATTGGAACTGATGGGTCAGAATGAGGTAGAGCATCACCGCCGCCGCCGTCATGAGCGACAGTGTCGCCACATGGTAGCAGTTTCGCGCGATCAACAGCCAACGGTTCGATTGTGTTCTGTGCACCCGATAGTACAGGAACACTGCAATCAACGTTGAGAGAAACGCTATTTTTATTATGATTCCGCCGACCATCGGTTATAGACTTTTCATTACTGCTTCGCTGTCCCCCTCGTACTTGGAAGGACACTTCGTGAGAACCATCTCCGCCTGGAACACCTCGCCGTCGAATTTCCCTTTTGCGACCACGCTCGTCGCGATTTCAAAATTATTCGGCTTTGCCCCTTCGAGGATCACACGGGCAGTCTTGCCACTCTCATCTTTCATATAAAAAATAAACTTGCCGTTATCGGCGTCAAACCGCGTTTCCTGGTCTTTTACCCACTCGCCTTTGACCTGAGTTTTCTTGCTCGTCCGCAGTGCCGTCGCAAAATCGGCGTACTCGACATTGGATTCGACGAAATTCGTGACGCCGACGATGGCGCCGACGACAATAACAACAAGAGCTGAAATCATTTTCCCATTCATTTTCTTTATCCTTTGTTCATGAGCTTTTCAAGTTTCGTCAATTTCTTATCGAGACGGAACAGATAACTGACAATTCCCGCCCAAATAAGGAGGACGACCCCCAAGACAATATACAGTTGATTTGCGCTGAGAAATTCTTCCATACCGATTATCTCTCTCCTTGTTTCTGTTGAAATTCAAGTCTTCCCGCCCTGACACGCAAGTGAAGAAGCCACAAAAACAAAAGCGAAAATCCTATCAATGACACATAAAATAACATTCGCATGTTCGGCGCGATCATATTCGCTTCGAAGAGCGGTCCCTTGCCTGACGCATCCCCTTGCGCGCCCGGATGCAGTCCCGCCATCATCCGCGGCATGATGAACACTAAAAACGGAACTGTCAAACCTGCAAGTATCGTATAGACGGCGGAAAGGCCTGCTCGTTTTTCCTCCGAATCAATCGCCGACCTGAGCGCAAAATATGCCCCATAAATCAACAGCAGAATAAAGATGGACGTCTGGCGAGGGTCCCAATTCCAAAAGGCACCCCAATTAAATTTTGCCCACAACGCTCCGGTGACAGTCGCTAAGATAGAAAAAAGCAATCCCAAGCCAGCTGAAGAAACAGAAACAACATCGAAATCAATATTTTTTGTGCGCAGATAACGGATGCCGTATACAGCCGAGAAAAAAAATGCCAGAACCGCTGTCCACGACATCGGGACGTGGAAAAATAAGTTGCGCGCCTTTTCTTCCAACCCGGGAATGACCGGAAACTCCAGCCAGCTTTGCGGCGACACTGTCATCGGAATGGCAAGCCCGGCTACCAGCACGACACTGATCAGCGAAACAGAACCATACTTAAAAATAGTTGTGCTAGTCTTTCCAAACATAGTCGAAGAGCAAATATGAGCCTGCAGTAATGACCATAATATAGGAAATTAATATCTGATATTCTTCTATTCCGGCGCCGAACGGATCTCCCTCAAGCGCGCGGGCAGTTGCTTTCATTGCCGTCATCAACAAGGGCAGTAAAATCGGAAATGCAAGAACCGGGTACAGAGTTCCCTTCGTATTTGCTTTGGCGATAATTGCCGCGAGGATGGTCGAAGCCGACGCTAACCCTATGCTACTTAACACGACGGTAAGCAGGAATGTTTCAAATGTTTGAACGACGAAACCCGGAAAAACGACAGTAAACAGCAGTGTAATGGCGAGATTCAGTAACAGGGTCAGAACGATATTAAACAACAGCTTGCCAAAATAGACTGACGATGAAGTCGCCACAAGCTGTAGGGTCATGCTTGTGCCGCGCTCCTCCTCGCTCACAAATGTCCTCGATAAGCCGGACATCGCGGCAAAAAAAACGACTACCCAAAACAATCCGGAGAGCACTGACGAGGACGGCTGTTCCGAGCGGATGGCAAGCTGAACAATGACTGCCGCCGTCACAACAAACATAAATAGAGCGTTGACCGCATAACGGGTCCGCAGTTCCGACTGGGCATCCTTTAAGAGAATTGCATATGTACTGCTCAGAGACTTCATATGATAGTATAAACTTACAATAATCCTTTCCTCTTAGCAAGGAAAAGCGGAAACACGCTATCCCAAATGTATTCGCTTCTTACACCACTTTGCTTCCTGAGCTGAATTCGTCGCCACAATAAGCATCCCGGTTTTTTTTTGCTTTTCAATCATGCCGCGAACAACACGAACACCCTCTGCATCAAGGTTCGACGTCGGTTCATCCACAAATAAAAGTCTTGGACGATGCAAAACAGCAAATACAAATTTCAGACGCTGTTTCATGCCGGATGAAAATGTTCGCACTAACTCTTGGCGTTTATTCCATAGCGAGAACCGCTCCAGCAATTCCTTGCTCTGTTCTTCGATGGGGAGATTGTTCGAGCGAATACGAGAAAGCAACGTTAAATTTTCCATAGCGGTAAATTCATCGTACAGCATTACATATGGACTGACCATACCGATGTGATCCCGCAGGGCATCCACTTCGGTTTTTTTACCATTCAACAAATATTCTACCGCCCCGCGGGTGGGAGATAATAATCCGGCAAGAGTTTTGACGAGCGTAGATTTCCCCGCGCCATTTTTTCCAGTGATAGCCAGCGAATCGCCTATTTCCAGCGTGAAGGAAATATCGCTGAAAATCGCCCGGCGATTAAATTCTTTGGTAAGATGGGAAGCTGTGAGTTTCATGCACTATTAGCGAATGACCGCCACTTTCCAGCGATGTTCAACGTCCGGACAATGCACCACCACAAAGTAAATACCCGAATGAACGGACGACCGAAAGTCGCCCGTGGGAACACGAATAAACCGTTTTCCAAGATAGTCCGATACCGGATAACGGCCTGAAAAAACTAAATCCAGCGAACTGCTTAACAGAAAC
>DATCJD010000164.1:0-2743 GCA_036507435.1 Bacteroidota bacterium | reverse complement strand
CGTCATGCCGGGCGGAACAACGTTTTCCGTCATTCGTGTGGAACCGGATTCAATGCAAAGGCTCTGGCAATTCGATATGGATGGACAGCAGGCTAAGGTCATCCTCCCAGGTATAAAGGCAGTCGGTTACCATGCGTGGATAAACCGGAGCACGGTCGCGCTCTTTGTTATCGGCAATCCCCTTACATTGCAAATAGCAGATGTCGGTACTGGTAACGTTGATACTGTCTTTTCAAACATTGGGCGTTCGATCCATAAGGTGCCGGGGAAAAATTCAGTCGGCTTCGTTCACAAGATTTCTGGAAACGAATGGTGGATAAAAGAACTCAGCGTTTCCTCGCGAACGGAATCGAAGGTCATGCAAACGGTCGAAGGAAAAGAAGATTACGCCTGGACTCCTTACGGCTTTGTGGTCATGGCACAGGATTCTAAGCTGTTCATGTACAAAACCGGACATTTAACACAGTGGACGGAGTTTGCGGATTATTCGGAGAAGAACATCAAGAGCATCACGCGTATCGCAATCAGTCCAAACGGCGATTGGCTTGCGTTCGTGGCGGCGGAACAATAGAAAAGGTATCGATGCGTTATCTCCTAACGCGAAGGCGTCCCGCCGAGCACAAAGTACTCGGCGGGACGCCTTCGGATTAAGCGCTAGATAATAATATGGAACCGTACCTCTTGTAGCTTCTTACATTCCACTCCACGGCGGCTTGACACCGTTTGAGCGCGCGTAGGCAATGGACTGCCCAAGTGTTTCATGCTGATGAGTTGCCGCAAGCATAATCATGTCGAGCACCGTCATCTTGTTGCCGAAGAAATCTATTTCTCGTCCAAAATCGCTCTCCGGCACGCTCTGAACGTAGTCGTTCACCGCTTTGAACGATTTTTTCATCGCATCGACAATCGTCGCCTTGTCGGTGGATGACTTTTCTAATTTTTCCATGTCGACACCTTCAGGTACTTTCGCCCCGATGAACGTCAGGATTCCGTAATTGCCGCGTGCGACATGCAGGAACGATTCTGCGATAGAGCGAACGCCTTCCGCAGGACGCCAGTTGTATTTGTCTTGCGGAATCGCCTCAGCCAACGTCACAAATTGGTTTTCGACAAACATCGATTGCTTCACGAACGCCCCCTGCACGCCTTTCGGGTCTCCCATCTGCTTCATGTCGTGCTTCATCTTCTCCTGCGCAACCGCGCCGAGGGCAATGCAACAGAGCACAAGCACTACGCTCAAAAAACGCACAACTGATATATGTGTGTTCATCGTAACTCCTCCTGATATTAAGTGTTTTGGTAACCGTGACGGAGATACCGGTAATGGATTGCCTTACGTAAATCCAATATCATAGTATCCCAGTGTTAGCTTCCCGCTCGCGCTCCAAGCTGGCGGTCTAACATAATCAACCCTGCGGGCGCATCGCCGACCTGCTTAAGCAGTTCGATAATATCGGATGCGGTTTTTTCCTCTTCCACCTGCTCATTGATAAACCATTGCAACATGACTTGCGTCGGGTAGTCTTTTTCCTTCATCGCCACTTCATAGAGACGGGTAATCAAGCCTGTCACTTTCTTCTCATGCTCCAGCGCCTGCTTCATCACATCGAGTGGCTTTTTGAACGATGACGGCGGTTTGTCAATTGCTTCCAGCATCACCCGATCGCCCCGGTTGTGAATATATTTGTAAATTTTCATCGCATGCCCGTTTTCTTCCTTGCTCTGCACTTGCATCCAAAGCGCAAACCCCGGCAGGTTCGCAGATTCAAAGTGCGCGGACATAGAGAGATACAGGTACGATGCGTACAGTTCCTGGTTTACTTGTTCATTCAACGCTTTGAGCATTGATTTTGAGAGCATTGGAAATTCTCCTTTGTAGGACTATAGTATATCCAAATGTAAAAAAAAATTAACCAGTACGCCAGTAGCTTTACCCAGCCGGTTTTACCAGCCACAAACTGAGTTCGGGAACATACGTAATGACCATGAGAGCAACAAAAAGGATAGCAATAAAGACCAGCACCGAACGGGCAATATGGAATATGGATTTCTTAAACCGCAGAGCGGAAAGGAATAAATTCAGCCCTACGGGCGGCGTCAAGTAGCCGATTTCAAGGTTCGTCAGAAAAATGATGCCGAGGTGGACCGGGTCAATGCCGAATTCCATTGCAATGGGTTGGATTAACGGCACAACGACAATCAGCGCAGAAAAAATATCCATCATCATCCCGACGACAATGAGGAATGCGTTGAGAATAAGCAGGAAGGTGAATTTATTGTCGATTGTTTCCCGCACCAGCGCGAACAACTGCTGGGGAACCTGCTCGTCGATGAGAAAATTCGTCAGTCCCCACGCCGTCCCGACAATAATAAGAATCGCACCGACGACAAGCATGCTCTCTTTCATCACCCGCGGCAAGCCCTCGCGCACCGATAAATCTTTATACACGAACACGACGATGACAAGCACATAGAATGCCACCACGGCGGCGGCTTCTGTCGCAGTAAACAACCCCCCGTAAATTCCGCCGAGAATAATAATAGGCAGCGGAATTTCCCACGCGGCTACGCGCAACGTCGTGCGCACGTTCTTCCAGGAAAATGGCGTGCGCGGCACCCGATATTTTATCCCGACGCGCATGCTGTATAATCCCAGTGCGAACAGCAAGAAAAATCCCGGAAGAATGCCCGCGATGAACATCTGGTCGATGCTCGCTTTGGAAACAAGCCCGTAGATGATTAT
>DATCJD010000163.1:0-7680 GCA_036507435.1 Bacteroidota bacterium | reverse complement strand
GTCTTATCCTTAGGGGGAGGCACATCATAACTGCGCCGCCAAATTTTCAACTGCTCCTCGCCGTATTGCTTGGCGATGTCCGCTTTGTTCAAGCCCTGCAATGCCCCGTAGTGGCGCTCGTTCAACGCCTTGTCGTACTCGATAGGAATGCCCGTTTGCCCCGAAATCTTCAAAATCGTATTCAACGTATCATTTGCCCGCTTCAACACTGACGTGTAGGCTTTATCGAATTTGTACGCCTTCAGCTTTTCCCCGGCTTGATTCGCTTCTTGCTCCCCTTTCGGCGAGAGCGGAACATCCACCCAGCCAGTGAAGCGGTTTTCTAGATTCCATTGCGATTCGCCGTGGCGAACGAGAACGAGATTTGGCATTTTGGTATCGTAATAAGTGAATGGTGAATCGTGAACCGGTTAAGAATTATTTGACGTTAAAGTACCGCGCTTCGGGATGGTGTACAACAATGGCGCTCGTGGACTGCTCAGGCACAAGCTGAAACTCCTCAGTCAACTCCACACCAATTCGCTCCGGTTGTAAGAGCTCGAAGAGCTTCGCCTGGTCTTCTAGATTCGGACAGGCGGGATACCCAAAGCTATACCGCGAGCCTTGATATGTTTGGCTGAACAGCTTGCGGATATCCTTCGCGTCTTTTCCTGCAATGCCAAGTTCTTCACGAATACGCTTGTGCCACAGTTCCGCAAGCGCCTCGGCGCTTTCGACACTCAATCCGTGGAAGTAAAGATAGTCTTTATATTGGTTGGATTCAAAGAGTTTCCGGGAATGGTCGGACGCTTTTCTCCCCACCGTCACAAGATGAAATGCCACGACATCTACTTTTTTAGAATCTACCGACGCAAAATAATCCGAGAGACAGAGATACGGACGATGTTGCTGGCGGGGAAATGAAAATCGCACCCATTCCGATAGTGATTTCTGATTTTGGATTTCGGACTTCGAATTTTGAGGAGTTCTATAGATAATAAGGTCATTGCCCGCAGACTGACAAGGAAAATAACCATAGACGACCTTAGGCTCAAGTAATTTCTCATTCTTGATTTTAGCTTTCAGCTTTTCTAAGTCCGGATGGATTTGCTCGCTCAAAATTTTTTGGTATTCCTGTTCACTTTGTTTCCCCCGCACGACACGCCACTGTCCGCGAATGAGCGCAATATCATTGACGTATTGGAACATTTCATCGAGCGTTATATTCTCAGCTATCCTCGCGCCCCAAAAAGGGGGAGTGGGAATCGGCACATCTGTTTTGACGGACGAGCGTTGAGGAATCACACGCTCGGCAACTTCATCCTTGTTAGCGCCGTTTCCTTTTTGATATTGTACGTTCTCAGACATGGCAAGCGCAATTTTTGCCTCTGCTCCGGTAAGAACCTCTTCCACTGATTCAACTACGTCATCCTGAACGATAACCTTTGATTCAAGTTTACCTGAAACAATTTTCTCCATGAGCGAAAGGCCGTCGAACGCATCATTCGCATAGAGGACATTCCCGCCGTACACCGAACGCAGGTCCTGTTCTACGTATCTGCGCGTGAGCGCCGCGCCGCCGAGCACCACGGGCAAAGTCATATTTCGCTCGTTCATGACGGCAAGGTTTTCCTTCATGACAAGCGTGGATTTAACCAACAAGCCGCTCATGCCGATGGCATGCGCCTTGTGCTCCTCGGCGGCATGCAGGATGGTCTCAATCGGGCACTTGATGCCGAGATTGACCACCTTGTAACCGTTGTTCGTAAGAATAATATCAACAAGATTTTTTCCGATGTCGTGCACGTCGCCTTTGACGGTAGCAATCACCATCGTCCCCTTTTGCATCCCCTCCGCTTTTTCCATATGCGGCTCAAGATGCGCTACGGCGGCTTTCATCACTTCAGCGGATTGCAACACGAACGGTAATTGCATTTGTCCCGACCCGAACAACTCGCCCACCACCTTCATCCCGTCAAGAAGAATGGTATTGATAATGTCGAGCGCAGGGTATTTTTTGAGCGCGTCGTCCAAATCCGCGTGAAGTCCCACGCGCTCGCCGTCGATAATTCGATTTTTCAGTTTTACCTCGACGGTTTCATCTTGCACCGGAACTTTTTTCTTCGTCTCGCCCTTCTGATCTGAGTAATACGCCATCAATTCCGTCAGCGGGTCGAAAACAACTTTCCGGTCTGCGCCCTCGCCGGAAAATTTCCGCTCGTCAAAAATCAACTGGCGGCACAGTTCGCGCCCGCGTTCGTCTATTTTATACAGCGGTATAATCTTCGACGCGTGCACAATAGCCATGTCCAGTCCCGCGTCGACCGCGTAATGCAGAAAGACGCTGTTCAACACATTCCGCACAACCGGAGAAAGCCCGAACGAAATATTACTCACCCCCAACAAGGTATGAACTTCCGGAAACTCCTTTTTAATCAGTTTGATGCCTTCGATGGTATTCATCCCCGCTCTACGGAATTCCTCGTCGCCCGAACCGAGCGTAAATGTTAAGGTATCGAAAATCAGGTCGCGGGGCTTCATGCCGTGCTTGTCTACTGCGAGGTTGTAAATCCGTTTGGCGATGGCGAGCTTCTGTTCCGCCTGCTTAGCCATTCCCTTTTCATCAATCGTGAGAGCGATAACCGCCGCGCCGTATTTCCTGCACAGGGTCACGATACGGCTCAATCGCTCTTCGCCGTCTTCGAGATTAATTGAATTCACCACCGCCTTGCCGCCGATGCGCTGGAGCGCTTCTTCAATCACGGGCGGCTCAGTTGAGTCAATCGCCAACGGTACGGTCACCTGCGTGTTAAAGCGCGGTATGACCTCCCGTACATCCTTTGCTTCATCGCGCCCGACATACGCGACGCACACATCGATCATGTGTGCTTGCTCTTTGACTTGCTCGCGCCCCATCGCAACAATGGCTTCCCAATCCTCGCGGGCGAGTAAATCGCGGAACAGCTTGCTGCCGTTCGCATTCGTCCGCTCGCCGACAAACACAGGAGGCGGCGTGATGGCGAATGGCGACGTCTGGTACAGACTGGATGCGCCGGGGGTAAATTCGTATTTCCGTTCGCGCGGCGATAAGCCGCCGACCGCCTCTACCAATTGCCGGATGTGTTCCTTCGTCGTTCCGCAACACCCGCCCACGACATTGACACCTAGGTCTTTGACAAAATGAGAGAGAAATTGCACCAGGTCTTCGGGGCTGAGATGATAATGAGCGTGACCGCCGATATTTTCCGGAAGCCCGGCATTAGGCATCACAAAAATCGGCAGAGGACTGCTTGCGGACAGCACGCGCACGTGGTCGGACATTTCTTTGGGTCCGGTCGCACAGTTGAGTCCGAATACGTCTATGTCGTACGGCTCAAGCGAGGTTAGTGCGGCGGAGATTTCTGTTCCGAGGAGCATCGTCCCGGCAGTTTCAATCGTCACTGAAACAACCACCGGCACGCGTCGTTTTGCCGATGCAAAGTATTCGAAGATGCCATACAGGGCGGCTTTAGACTGAAGAACATCCTGGCATGTTTCAATGTTTATCAGGTCGACGCCGCCTTCCACCAAGCCTTTTGCCTGCTCGAAATACGAATCCGCCATCTGTTTGAAGCCAATATGACCGAGCGAAGGAAGCTTTGTTGTCGGTCCCATCGAACCGGCGACAAATCTTAGTTTTCCGTTCTTGGAATAATCCAACGCCATCCGCTTTGCGATCTGAGCGGCTTTGTAATTCAACTCGTATGCTTTCGCTTCGAGTCCGTATTCGGCAAGCACAATGCTCGTAGAACCGAAGGAATTCGTTTCTATCACATCGCATCCCGCTTCGAGATAGTCGCTGTGGACATTCTCGACAGCCGAAGGCTTCGAGACGACAAGATACTCGTTGCACCCGGCAAGGTGCTCGCCGCCGAAATCGTCCGGCGTCAGGTCCTGTCCCTGCAGGTGCGTACCCGTCGCGCCGTCGTAGACGACGATTTTTTCTTTCAGTATGTCGAGAAAAGATTTTGACATTTCTTTCTTCACCACTAAGACACAAAGTCACGAAGTAACTCAACTGAAATCTTTGTGTCTTCGTGCCTTCGTGGTTCAAGCTTTTCATAAAACAAAAAACCCGACGCTCGCGACGCCGGGTAGATGTTCAATTCCAAGGCGACGCTTTAGCGATTATTTTACGTGGCCGCAAGCTGTCGGTTCAAATTGCCACGCTGGTAACATACAAAACTCTCACTGCAAGTGCAAACGGTTAAAGCCCTTGGTAGTGGTGCATTTTGAAAAGACCTGGCGGTCACGGACCATTCCGTGACCGGATTCGGCTCAGTCACGGTGTGGACCGTGACTGCCAAGACAACGTGACCCACCGCCAAGCCCTTAATTGTTTGAAATCAGCTCCGGAATAACGCCTGTGCTAAAGCTCAACGAGTATATCTCCACCCCACCTTGCAAGGGGCGCAATTTCAGCGTATGTCCGCCGAACTCTTTATTCTGAACTATATGATACGACCGCGGGCTACCAATATGAAGACGACTGAAGCCCTTTTCATCTAACATCACATCTTCGCCTTTATTTCCATCGTTCAACATCAGACCATCCTGTTCAACTATGATCGTGCAAGCCTTTCCGCCCTCCCCGTGAAGCACCGCATTGACCTCCATCGCTTCATAGTTTGCGAGGATGTAGCCGTTTTCTCCGCCGCCAAAACGCATACATTCACGGCCGTTGGTCCATATTCCCTTGGCGTAAAAACGTCCCGGCAAATGTAAGCCAGGGTCATCGTGCTCAACAGTTGATTCCGGGCTGAAGCCTTCCACGTTGCCAAACGTTCCCCGTAAGTAACCGAGAGCAACATCGGCGCTCTGCCGGTAGCACATTGCTCCGTGCCTATCGGTATCACGAATCGGCTCCATCAATGCAGGCAACTCGCCATGCATTCCTGCATCCATCAAAAGTATTTGTATCGCCCGCTCGAATTCCTCCGGATTTCCTTCTCCACTATTACTGTACCGAACGAAACCGTCCTTATCAATTAAGGAACGAGTCGGCTTATTACGGTTGGCAAAAGCTGTCCAGATAATTCCTTCATTATCCATCACAACCGGATACGATATTCCCATTTCTTGTATCGCGCGGGCGACATGCTCCGGCTTTTTTCCGAATTTATACTCCGGGGTATGTATACCGATGACAACCAAACCGAACTCTCGATACTTGCGATGCCATTCATTGACGTACGGAAGCGACCGCACGCAACCCGCAGAGCTGTAATCCCAAAAATCGAGAAGGATCACATATCCGCGCAACGCGCTGATTGAGACCGGCTCGGAATTCAACCAGTAGTCGCCGTACAGTTCGGGCGCCCGGGAAAGTTTTGGGATAGGTTCCATCGTCATCAGAAAAAAAATCAATATAAACTAAATGGAATGCGTACACTTACAATCGGCGCATTCATCCGTTGAGCATTGACCGGTTCAGAATTCAAGAAACGGTCTTTCGTTTTAAGTACATCGTCCCGGTATGAGTACACGAAAGCAGAAACAGCCGCCCCAAGCACAAGACCGCCAAGCACGTCTGTCGGATAATGCACTCCTATATAAATACGTCCATACCCGACAAAGGTTGCCCACAACAGCGCAGGAATAAATACTGCCGGCTGTGCTCGAAACGCTAACATGGTCGCTATGGCAAACGCTTGCGACGTATGCCCGGATGGAAACGATGACCCTGTTGCCGATGATTGATGTTTGAGTTTCACGTTTTGCAACACTTCAAACGGGCGTTCTCTTCCCACAATCAATTTTGTCAGCTCAGTGGCGCCAAGAGTAACGGATTGCGAAACGCCGATTAACACCCCACTATTAAGAACAGAGCGGTCGTCTGCGAGAGTTCCATACAAAAGAATCCCTACCGGTATGGCAATAAATAACGGAAAAGACGACCGGTCAATCCACTCGACCAAGCCGTCCTGTTCGGTTTGCGCATTGTTCACCTGCCGAAAAAGATGAATATCTAGCCCAAGTTCCTCTTGGGCAAAGACGATATCGGGTAAGCAGAATACAACGAAGAGAAGAGCCGCATGGAAGCGGGTTTGCATAGGCTTAGTTTAACGCGAGTTTATACTCATCATAAAATTGCATGATGTTATCAACATATCCCGTCGTTTGGCGATAATTTCGGAAGAAACCGCCTTTCGGCTTTCCTTCGGACCATATTTGTCTGTGGAGAGTAGAATAGTGTTTAGAAAGAAGCGGCAAAGCATCCCGCACGTCCCGCCATGAGTTGGGGTTATGGCCCAAATACTCTGCAATGCTCTGGGCGTCGCGCATACGTCCCAAGCCGGCATTGTATGCCGCTAAAGAGAGCTGAATCCTATCAAGTTCATTCGCTTGGTCAAAATAGCGATAAAGAGAGCGTAAATGAAATACGCCAGCCCTGATGTTATTCCACGGTGTCGTAGCTTCGTCAATACCGATTTTTCCAGTCAATTCAGCCTGCGTTACCGGCATGATCTGCATTAAACCGTAGGCTCCTTTATGACTCACCGCATTATGACGAAATCTCGATTCCTGCTTAATTACTGCCAAAACCAATCGCCAATCCATGTCATATCGGTCTGAATACTTGCGTATCAACGACCCGTACCTGCTCAATGATTTGGCTGTTAATTGGTCAATTTCCGCAGTGGTAGATACAGTTGTTGTTGAAAGAAACGATGAGCTTGAAATGCCTGATTTTTGAACAAGTGCGAGACTTGTGGTAGGAGTATAACACCCAATAAGAAAAAATGATGATAATATTAGGACCGCGGACAATAAAATAAGAATTATTCTCAAATTTATACTCAGTTTGTTGATGTTTTAGTGTGAATCGGCAAACCTCTGTAGCTCCAATTCTATATCATCTTAAATTACAGTTATGAAACAAGAAAGTTCGAAAGCTTTCTAACCTACGTTAGGGTTCGTATTCAAACTCCTACAAGACAAGAGGTTGCATTTTTACCACTATAAAATAGCTATTTACCACTTCAGATGCAAGTCAGTCCGCCCAAGACGAAATGAAAAACACTCGAAATCATTGAAATTTCGAGGGTTGGAGTAGAAATATGAGCTAAGGCAAGCAAAATGAGTAGCTTAGTGCCAATTTTTCCGATTTTGTCAGTGTCGGGTGTAACCCAAAGCCGCTTTTGGGCACTTCGACTCATTTCTGCGACCCGTACGGAAATTCCCCGTACGGGTACGGATTTTTCCCGTACGCCCGGGGTGGACTCCGGCATAGGGTCGCCCGCGTTCGCCCCGCTATGAGGGGCTAATGCACGTCAGCAAGCGTAGCGGGCAAGAAAGGATTGGGGGGACAAAATTCTTATCTACAAAGGGAGCGTCGGTGTTTTGCTTGTTATGCGCAGGCAAAGCACTGTGGCAATTGCGTTTTGCGGCACAAAGGCAAAGATCAAAAATTTGTCTTGTGCGAACTACCGCCTCGACAGTTGCTACTTCACAGCAATACCCTGCATTTCAAATCGCCCGCCGAATAGGAGTTGGCCCGAACCAATGAATGCACGCGCAGGAAAATCTCGTTTGAAGTAGCTCCGGTAGATTTCATTGAAAGTACTATAAAGGGATAAGTCCGGACAGTACACAGTCACCCAAACGAGATTCTCCATCGTCATCCCTGCTTCTTTCAAAATGGCCTGGTATCTGTCGAGA
>DATCJD010000162.1:0-8251 GCA_036507435.1 Bacteroidota bacterium | reverse complement strand
CGATTTCCCTTGCGGGCAATAGTCTATCCGGAGAAGTCACCGCCGAGGTTGTTGACGTCGGCATCGGCGCCCGTGAAGAAGATTACGTAGGGAAAGATGTGAAGGGAAAAATTGTGCTCGGCTCAACCGGACCGAATAATCTCCAGCGATTAGGAGTATTTGAGCGCGGGGCGGCGGGAGTTGTGAGCTATGTGTCACTCCGTGCGGATAGTTATCCCGACCAATTTCTATCATCAAGTATTTCTGCCAACGCTCCGGAAGGGAAGAGCTCGGCATTCGGATGGGTGATTGCGCCGCGCGTCGCGCGTGAGATCGCCGGCATGCTCGGCAGGGGACAAAAGGTCGTCCTGCGCTCGATTGTTAAGGCTGAAACATTCCCCGGCGAATTGGAGGTCGTCCATGCAACGATTCCCGGCGACGGCAGTTCGGACCAGGATATCGTTATATCCGCGCACCTGTACGAGGGCTACATCAAGCAAGGAGCGAACGACGACAACTCCGGTTGCGCCGTCACGCTGGAAATGGGACGCGCCTATATTCGATTGATCAAAGAAGGCAAACTCCCAAAGCCCAAACGCACGATTCATTTCTTGTGGGTTCCGGAAATCAGCGGCACCAACGCCTGGCTCAACAAGCATACGGATTTGAAAAAAAGAATTATTGCCGATTTGAATTTTGATATGGAAGGCTTGCGGCTTTCCGTGAGCAGTAGTTTCTGGATACTCCAGCGCACGCCGGATACGTTCCCCTCGTATCTGAACGACTTGGCACAGAGCTTTATGGAATTTGTCGCAGAAACAAACCGCGAGCGTATTCGCTATCGCGCGAACGGATACAAGCCTACGCTTCCGGTTTTCTCGCAGAACGGCAGTCAGGATGCGTTTTATATTAAAATCGACAAGCACTATGGCTCCAGCGACCACGTAACGTATATGCAACACGGCATTCCCGCCGTCATGTTTGTCACGTGGCCCGATATGTGGTATCATTCTTCTCAGGACACGCCGGATAAACTCGACCCGACGCAGTTTAAGCGCGTGGCGGTTGTCGGTATAGGCGCCATCAGTGCGCTCGCATCAGCCGAGGACGAGATGGCGATGAGAATCGCCGGCGAATCGCTCGCTCGCGGCTCCGAGCGCATGGGCGATTCCCAGCGTAAAGGCTTCAGCTACTTGACGGATGTTACGGACGCATCGTTGTTGGACCAGTCTTTTAAAGACGCGCGAAATTCAATCCGCCACCAGGCGGAAGTTGAGAAAGGAGTTATCCTTTCGGCGAGCGTCTTGTTCTCAAAACCGGAAGACGCGCAGAAAAAACTCGCCAGCTTTGAGTCGTTGATTGATAAACGTGCGGCGGCACTGCAAAACGAGATAGAGGCATTCTATCGTATTCAAGCCGACTTGCGTCAAGTGTTCGTGGCAATAACCGATAAGTCAGCGCCAGAGATTGAGGCGTCAAAAATTATTGTCGAGCGCGTGCAGACGCAGGGTGGCGGTGGCTTTGGTGGACAGCAGGCGCTTATCGCCCGTGCAAATCTCACAGATGCTGAGCGAGCCATGCTGAATATCATTCCCCAGCACATGAGAGCGGAATTGAATATCTTGATCGGGCAGAAGAGATCCATTTTGGAGATACGCGATTTCCTCTCAGGCGAGTTCGAGCCGTTACCGCTCGCAGACCTGACGGCATATCTCAACGCCATGCAAAAAGTCGGCACGGTGAAATTGGCGACGAAGTAAGGGATAAGGCGAGATTCTCAATTGCATCATCGCCGATCTATCAGGTTAAAGGACTACGATTACTCCCAAGAGGGGGCGTATTTTGTTACAGTTTCCGCCCATAACAGGGAGTGTCTGTTCGGAGATATTGTAGACGAGAAGATGCGTTTGTCACCGGTCGGTCAGATTGTACGGGATGAATGGTTAAGGACAGAATCTATTCGCCGGGATGTTAGGTATTGATGAATTTGTTGTAATGCAGAATCATCTTCATGGAATAATTTATATTCGTAGGGGCACGTTGCAACGTGCCCCTACCGTCGAACGATTCGGAAAACCGGCGAGCGATTCTCTCCCAACCATTGTTAGGTTATTTAAATCCGCTACCACGAAACGTGTCAACATTCTTCGCAATATGCCGGGTACTCTGGTATGGCAGAGAAATTATTACGAACACATCATTCGCGACGAAGACGATCTGAATCGAATACGCCAGTATATCCAAGACAATGTCCTTCAGTGGGTCTACGATAAAGAAAATCCGATTAATCTGTAACAAATCCCGTAGGGCCCTATATATTGAAACCCTATAGCTACCTCGCGTGAACCCCTCCTCACATACCTCATCCCTCCAGTACCTGAAAGGCGTGGGACCGAAACGCGCGAGCGCGTTGGTCTATTTCCCCTCTCCTCTTAGGAGAGGGCTAGGGTGAGGTCTCATGCATAAACACTTGTCTCAATACAATAAGTCAAATGTCGGTATTGCCCGACTGTTACGTCGGAGAATGACCGATGCCGAGAAAAAACTTTGGTCGATTGTACGTAATAACCAACTTGGTGTAAAATTTAGAAGGCAGGTGCCGTTTGACGAGTATGTTTTAGATTATTATTGTGCGAGTGTCAAATTGAACGTTGAATTAGACGGCAGTCAGCATTATACAGAGGATGCCCAACTCGAGGATAATAAGCGCGATGACAAGCTCCGAGAAGCGGGGATAAGAGTTTTACGATTTTCTTCTGCTGATACGCTTCAAAATCCTGAAGGAGTAGAGCAAGCTATTTCTTATGTTATTTATGAAAGACTAAAACAGACCCCATCTCCCGAAGGGATCCCTTCGGGACTCACCTTCCCCTAAGAGGGGAAGGGAATAAACTAGATTAGGGTCGGGTGAAATAATTAATCAAAGCAATCATTCTTGTTCCCCTCTCCCCCACGTTTTTTGTGTCCCGTCGTTTTTTTGACGGGATTAGGAGAGGGCTAGGGTGAGGTCTGCTTGTAAATTTTTATTGTAATTTGTATTCGTTGGGGTTGCATAATAAAAACCTATTCTCACCTTCCCCTAAAAGGGGAAGGGAATAAACATGTCGCTTAACCCTCCCGCACATACCTCATCCCTCCAGTACCTGAAAGGCGTGGGACCGAAACGCGCGAGCGCGCTCGAAGCCATCGGCATCAACTCGGTGCAGGAATTGTTCTATTATTTTCCGCGCGATTATTTAGACCGCAGTCGAATTATCCCCATCAAAGACCTGAAGCGCTACGTCGGCAAGGGCGAGCCGGTAACCGTCATCGGCGAGGTGTTCCGGTTCGAGTTGCGCCGCGCAAAAAAATCGAACAAATCATTTTTCATTCTGACTGTGAAAGACGCCTCCGGCTATCTCACGTGCGTGTGGTTCAGGGGCGTGCAATGGTACAAAGATGCGTTCGAGCAGGGCGAGTTGCTTTCACTTGCCGCGCTTCCGGAGCACGACAAGCTCGGGCGAGTGCAGTTTATACATCCGGAGTTCGACCGGCTCAAGGGCGCGATGGAGGAGGACGAACCGGACTGGGGCAAGATGTTCAACACCGGCGCGATCATTCCGAAATATCCTTCCACCGCCGAACTGACGAAAGTCGGGCTGGATAGCCGAGGCTTTCGCCGCATCATCCGTAACGCTCTGAACTCGCACGCCCACGAAATCCGCGAAACGCTCTCCAACGACATTCGCCAGAGCGCGCAGGTGGTAGATGTGCCCTCGGCAATTCGCAATATCCATTTCCCCGAAAGCGACAAAGCGCTCTTATCTGCCGAACGCAGGCTGAAATTCGACGAACTGTTTTTCCTGCAACTCATGCTCGCTTACCGCAAGCGTTCTCTGAAAGAAGAAGTGAGCGGCATTTCGTTTACCGTCGAGAGCAAACTCGCCCGGCAGTTGGTGGATTCGTTGCCGTTCGAATTGACGAAAGCCCAGCGCCGCGTCGTGAAAGAAATTTCGGACGACATGCACACGCCCAAAGTGATGAACCGCTTACTGCAAGGCGACGTCGGAAGCGGCAAGACGATTGTCGCATTGCTCGCGATGCTGATCGCAGTCGAGAACGGATACCAGGCGGCGTTCATGGCTCCCACGGAGGTGCTCGCGGAACAACACTTCCGCACGCTCGAAGAATTTTTGAAAGGTTTGCAGGTGAACGTCCGTCTCCTCATCGGCGGACAGAAACACAAACTGCGCCAGGATGTATTAGACGACGTGCGCCGGGGCAGCGCGCAGATTGTAGTCGGCACACACGCGCTGATTCAGGAACATGTAGAATTCGCACGGCTCGGTCTCGCGGTGATAGACGAACAGCATCGCTTCGGCGTCATGCAGCGCGCCACCCTGCGCGCAAAAGGCGCTGGCTCGCTCCCGCCCGACGTGCTGGTCATGACCGCCACGCCCATCCCGCGCACGCTCGCGATGACGCTCTACGGCGACCTCGACGTATCCGTCATCGATGAAATGCCCTCCAACCGCAAGCCGATCAAGACGGCTGTGCGGATGGAAAACCAAAAAGACAAGGTGTTCGAATTCGTCCGGAAGGAAATCAAACTTGGACGGCAGGCGTATATTGTATTCCCTATAATAGAGGAATCGGAGAAAGTCGACCTGAAAGCCGCGACCGCCGGATTTGACCGGCTCAGTAAAATTTTTCCCGAGTTGAAGCTCACGCTCATCCACGGACGGATGAAATCCGAAGTGAAGGACGCCACCATGCACGAATTCAAATCAGGCGCTATTGACATTCTCGTTGCTACGACCGTTATTGAAGTAGGCATAGACGTCTCCAATGCGTCAATCATGATTATCGAAAACGCCGAGCGGTTCGGGCTATCTCAGCTTCACCAGTTGCGCGGACGCGTCGGCAGGGGAGCAGACCAATCGTACTGCATCCTCATCGCCGATTACGCATGGTTCGACCACCGCAAGGGGTTGGGCGAGATGGATATTCAGCTTGAAAAGAAGGGCGCAAAGGTGCGGCTGGAGACGATGGTCGGAACGACCGACGGCTTTAAGATCGCCGAAGTCGATTTGAAGCTTCGCGGTCCCGGCGATTTCTTCGGCACCAAACAAAGCGGCATGCCGGAGTTCAAGATCGCCAATATCGTAGACGACCGCGACCTGTTGATGCTTGCCCGCAAGGAGGCGTTCGCGTTGGTTATCAGCGACCCGCACTTGCGCCGCACAGAGAATACCGCATTGAGAAGCCATTTTGAACTCCGGTACAAGAATATTTTGGCATTAGGAGAAGTAGGATGAACGACGAGAACCTCTACGCAGAACAAATCTGTCCCAAGTGCGGGCGCTCGTTCCTGAAAGCGTCCAGCTTTTGCCCTCATTGCGGGTATGTGAAGGAAGAATCGTGGTGGGGGAGGCTCACGGGCGGCGTTCAGGGTGCATCCAGCTCTCAACCCCAGCCTGTCACACCCTCAAAGCTCTTCGGCACGCTCATCGGCCTTGCCATTGCCGGGTTCTTCCTCTACCAGGCGCTCCAGACGGGTTCGATCCAGAGCTGGGGACTCGCGCTTCTCTCCTTTGTGATGGCGATACGGGCATGGTTCACCACCAAAACACGCTTCGAGGACGACAAAGTGGAGCGAACGACAACGCTCGAAGACATTGAAGAACAAGAAGATAGCGTCGCCGACCCCCAAAGCCAGCACTTCTTTTGTGAAAACTGCAGTACGAAAGTTCCCGCCGAAGCAACCTCCTGCCCGAAGTGCGGCATGAAGTTCGGATAAGCCGAACACGCGCGGCACTCTCGCCGATTGCATCACCGACTTGCCGGCGACTCGTTCAGAGTTTTCATTTCACCGCGCAAGAGTACATCATGAAAATTTTTTTCGCGACGTGCGTCGAGTACGATCGCAAAAAAAATGCGCGCGGACGCCTAAAACGCTTGACTCAGTCGCTAAAAAGCTTATATTTGTAACAAGTACTTCTGTTCATTGATACTCTCCAAATGAAACAGAACATCGTTCTCATGAACGATGCGTATCGCTCACCAACGAAAGGTTGAACGACTGCTTGTTACGACAATTGCATGTCGCTCTTGTCTACAACGTAAAGAACGGCAGTACTGACGTTGAGACGAACGAACAAGTGCAGGAGGTCGGCGCCGACGATACCATACAAGTTCTTGCGCCCGTGAAGGCGAAGTCGACGAGAGACGATACATATCTTGAATGGGACTGTGAAGAGACCATTCAAGCTGTCAAAGCAGCACTGGAAGAACAACACAACGTTACCCTCATTGAAGCCAACGAGGACGCCTTCCAGAAGCTATCGGCAATTCAACCGGATATTGTCTTCAACATCGCCGAAGGCTTGCGCGGACCCTCCCGCGAAGCACAGGTTCCCGCCTTTCTCGATTTTCTCGGCATTCCCTACACGGGTTCAGACCCGCTGACGCTCGGCATCTGTCTGGATAAATCGCGTGCGAAAGAAATTCTTTCCTATTATCGTATTCCGACGGCGCCGTTTGTCGTCGTTTCAACTCTCGAAGAACTTGAAACTGCTTCTGCTCCGCTTCCCGCCGTTGTGAAGCCGTTGTATGAAGGCTCCAGCAAGGGCGTCTTGAATTCCTCTATCGTGCGAACGAACGAAGAATTGCGGCGTGAAGTACGGCGCGTGCTGGAAAACTATAACGAACCTGCTCTCGTCGAAAAATTTTTATCCGGAAGAGAGTTTACCGTCGCGTTGTTGGGCAACGGTTCTTCGCTCCAGGTGTTTCCCGTCGTGGAAATTCGCCTTGATAAATTGCCGCCCGAAGCAAACCCGATTTATTCCTACGAAGCAAAATGGATGTGGGATCAAACCGACCATCCTATCAATATGTACGATTGCCCCGCGCGCATCGACAAGTCGCTCGACGCGCGCATACAGAAAGTGTGCATACAGGCATATACCGCACTGCGCGTGCGCGACTGGTGCCGCATCGACGTGCGGCTGGATGAAACGGGCGAGCCGAATGTCATAGAACTGAACCCGTTGCCCGGAATTTTGCCGAACCCGGACGACCACTCGTGCTTCCCGATGGCGGCGCGGGTCGCAGGATTGAATTATTCTCTCTTGTTGAACTCCGTACTCGATGCCGCATTGGCGCGGCACGGAATGGAGCGCTGAGCGTACTATGGTTCGGCAATTGAGCCAGTTCTATCCGAGCCGGTACGGTACGCCGGTGATCGGGTCCGTCGAGACGGATATTTTTCGCATCAAATATTTTACGCACTGTTCGTCGTGTACCTTTTGCAACGACTGGTGCTGTTCGTTCGGCGTAGATGTTGATGTGCAAAATTTGCGCCGCATCGAAGCGCACACTGTCGAACTCGAGCGCTATACGGGCATTCCGAAGGAGCGGTGGTTCGAGAAGGAATTTACGTTCGACGAGGAGTACCCGGGAGGCAGTAGCACACGCACCCAAACAGACGAAAAAGGCTGTGTGTTTCTTAATAAAAACGGGCGTGGATGCCTGCTCCATAGCTATAGTATAGAGAAGGGCATTGACTACCACGAACTGAAGCCGCTGATAAGCTGTTTGTTTCCGCTGACATATGATGACGGGGCCTTGGTGCCGGCGGTGGAGATTGACGATAAAACGCTCGTCTGTTTGGACAGCGGGTTGTCGCTCTATAGGGGGGTGCGCGACGAAGTTCGGTACTATTTCGGCGAAAGTCTTGTTGCGGAACTTGATGAGCTGGAGCGCGGCGCAGCGAAACATCAGGGGAATTGAGTAAAGAACGAATGTGCTGGTATCCCATAACAGTCAGGGGATATAGATGGCGAAAAAAATCCATGTCGCAATTATCTTTAACGAGCCGACCGTTGAGACAAACGGTACGCGGAAATATATTTCCGCGAGCGGCAAAATCGAAGAATTTGCGACGCGCGAAGAACTGCTCGCCGGGCTAAAACCGGAGTCCGTTGATTTGTCGGAAGTAGGCGTGCTGGAAGAACGCGAGCACGTGCAAAAAGTGTTACACGCGGCGGGATACATCACGTCGCTCTTTAATATGAACGGCGATATCAAGCGACTCATCCGTTTTCTGGAATTGAAAAAACCGGATTTGATTTTTAACCTGTGCGAATCGGTCGGTAATCTGGCAATCCACGAAATGCACGTGGCGGGAATTTACGAACTGATGGGCGTCCCGTACACCGGGGCGGGTGCGTTCGCGCTCGGCACATGCCTGCAAAAAGTGCGCGTGAAGGAAATTCTCACCGCCCATAAAATT
>DATCJD010000161.1:0-4620 GCA_036507435.1 Bacteroidota bacterium | reverse complement strand
AAATCCGGCGGAATACGCACCTACTCCCAAGCCCATCACCATATATCCCAACTGGCTTATTGTCGAGTACGCCAATACTTTTTTGATGTCGTTTTGCGCTACGGCAATCGTGGCGGAAATGAACGCGGTAATCGCTCCGACATACGCGATAAACATGAGCGCGTCGCCGGTCATCATCGCGAACGTGCGCGCCACCATATAAACGCCCGCCGCGACCATCGTGGCGGCGTGGATCAACGCACTGACAGGCGTGGGACCTTCCATCGCATCCGGAAGCCAGACGTGCAACGGAAACTGCGCCGATTTGCCGACTGCGCCCATGAAAATCAAAATACCCGCGGCGGTCAGCCACGCTTCACTGCCGAACGGAATCGTGCCGGATTGAATCGCGCCGAAAATTCCGTCAAACGAGAACGTATGGAACGTCGCGTACAGAATCATAATACCCGTGAAAAAGCCGATGTCGCCCACGCGGTTGACGATGAACGCTTTCTTCGCGGCGTCGGACGCTGATTTTTTCTCAAACCAGTGCCCGATGAGCAAATACGAACTCAACCCGACTAACTCCCAGAACACGTACATCATCCAGAAGTTATTCGTGATGACAATACCGAGCATCGAGAATGTGAATATGCCGAGATAGGAGAAATACCTGCCGTAGCGGACGTCGCCCTGCATGTAACCGATAGAAAAGAGGTGGACGAGCGAGCTGACAATCATCACCACAACGAGCATGATAGCGGCGATATTATCCACCATGATGCCGAGGTCGAGCGTCAGCGGTCCGATGCCGGGAACATTGCCGAAATTCACCCACTGGAACGAGCCTTGGATCGTCTCGTTCGGGTACTGGGTCATCTTGGTGATGAGAATGACTAGAGACAACGTGAGGGCCACAAAAAGAATGCCCGTCCCAAGCCAGTCCCCTTGCCGCGGCAGTCTCTTATTAAAGAAAATAAGGATGACGAAGCTGAGCAACGGCAACAGCAGAATGACAACCGAAAGCGTAAGTAGTGTTTCGTGAGACATAGTGCAATTGATGATTTACAAGTGCCGATTGACGATTGCGGTGATCAATCGCGCAAACGGTTTAACTCATCGACGTTGACCGTATTGAAATTCTGATAGATGTTCAACACGATGGCGAGTGCGATGGCGGCTTCCGCCGCGGCGAGGATGATCACAAAAATGGCGATTACCTGGCCGTCTAATGTTCCGGTGCTGTAGCGTGAAAAAGCGATAAAGTTGATATTCGCCGCGTTCAATATCAACTCGATACCCATCAAGACCATAATGGCGTTGCGGCGCGTGAGCACAGCAAACACGCCGAACGAGAACAACATCCCGCTGACGATCAAGAAATGCGTCAAGCCGGGTGTTCTGAGCCAATTGAGAAATTCTTGCATGGTTTTTATTCTTTTTTCTCGCGCCGGGCGATCATCGCCGCGCCGACGAGAGCGACAAGCAGTACGACCGACGCGATTTCAAACGGCAAGACATAGGTCGTCAACAACATCGTGCCGAGGCTTTTCCCCGTTGTTTCCGGCATTGCGTGTTGCGACGATGCGTTCCAGTCGGTCGACCAGAACATACCCACCAGCATCCCTGCGAGCGCGGCGGAAAGCAACACAGCTGGCATTGCTTGCACCGTTCCGGTTTTCATATCGACGCTAATAACGTTGCTTGTTAACATCACGCCGAAAATCACCAGCACGAGAATGCCGCCGACATAAATCATTAACTGCGTGATGGCAAGAAAGTCCGCCATCAGCAGGACATAAAATCCCGCCACCGCAAAAAACGCGAACAGCAACGCAAAAGCGGCGTGGACGATGTTCTTCGAAAACACAACGACCGCCCCGGCGCCGAGCGCGAGGAATGCAAAAGCATAAAATATTATCGTAAACAGATCCATAGTCTCAATTCGAGGACGGCGTGTCCGGTTTTGGTTGATCTGGTTTCGGCGCGCTTCCGGCTGCCGCGGGAGGCGTCGGAGCCTGTCCCGCCGGAGGCGTTGTGGGTTTTGCCGCCGCTGCCGCCGCTTTCTTCGCAGCGGCTTCCGCTTCAGCTTTTTGGAGCTTTTCTTTTGCTTCCTCTACATCCGAAGGCACCATGCTGCTGAAGTTATAAATCAAATTGTGCCTGTCGAATTCCGAGAACTCGTACACGTCGGTCATCATAATACACTCGGTCGGGCACGGGTACACGCACAAGCCGCAGTAACAGCATTTGGCAATGTCAATATCGAAGCGCGGCACATGCAGGCGTTTCTTCTGCCCGGTCGAGGTGACGCCAAGGTCCTGGTCGGCGGTCGCTTTGATCGTCTCGATGGAGATGCAATCCACCGGACAGGCGAGCGAGCACTGGTCACAGCCGATACAGTCGTCAATATTCACGTACAACCGGTTGCGGGTGCGCTCGGGGAGCTTCAGTCGCACGTCCGGGTACTGCACCGTCACGGCAGGCGTAAACAGATGGCTAAACGTCGCCCTCATGCCGATAGCAATGGTCGCGAGCGTTTGCCAGATATTATGAAAGTATAATCGAACGGCTGACATATATACTCATGAATAATGAATATCGAATACAGAATTTTCGAATAATGAAGGACAACTATAATACTAAAATTAACCCGACGGCGAAGATACACACAAATAAAAACGGCGTCAGGACTTTCCACGACGTGTACATAAGCTGGTCGACGCGCATGCGTGGGAGCGTCCAGCGAATCCAGACCTGCACAAACACAAAGAACATTCCCTTTGCCACAATCCAGAAAAAACCCCATACGGGACCCGACATGACACTCCCGAACGGACTCGACCACCCGCCCAAGAACAGCGCGGCGGCTATCGCCGACACGAGGAACATGTTGGCATACTCGGCTAGATAGAAAATCGCGAACTTCATGCCGCTGTACTCCGTATTAAAGCCCTGCACCAACTCCGATTCCGCTTCGGGCAAATCAAACGGCGTGCGGTTGACTTCCGCGATGCCGGCAACGAGCAGAATGAAAAATGCTGTGAAGGTAAACGGGATGATGAGCAATTTTTGAAGCAACGGAAGCGGACCGCCGAACACCACCCAATTCTGAATGCCGCCGTCCTGGAATTTCGAGACTTCATTCAAGTTCAGCGAACCGGTCACCATCACGGCGACGAGCACCGCGAGCACGGTGGGAATATCGTAGCTCACGACCTGGGCGGCGGAACGCATCGCGCCGAACAGCGACCACTTGTTATTCGACGCCCACCCCGCCATTAGGATACCGACAACAACCAGAGATGATACGGCGATGGCATAAAATACGCCGAGGTCGATATTACTGCCTATGTATTCACTGCTGAACGGAATCACCGCAAACCCGGCGAACGTACCGACAAAAACGACATACGGCGCCATAATAAAGAGCAGTTTATCGGCGACTGTGGGAATTGTGTCTTCTTTCTGGACGAGCTTGAGAATATCCGCCACAGGTTGCAGAATGCCATGCCAGCCCGTGCGCATGTAGGCGACGCGGTCCTGCATATGCGCGGAGACTTTCATCTCCATATACAATGTCACGAGCGCGTACAAGAGCACGAACACCAGCGGCAACGCCGCCAGAATGACGTACACGAGAATCGAATCACCTAATATGGAGCGTATGAGTTGTTCCATTTTTCTCCCTCCCCCTTTTGTCCCCCTCCTTGAGGGGGATATGGGGGGAGGCAATTATTTTTTCGAATTACCTATCCACCTCGCCAAGCACAATATCCACACTACCGACGATGGCGACCAAATCGGCGATCATACAGCCGCGGGAAATTTCCGGCAGAACGCTCAGGTTCACAAATGCCGGCGCTCGCGCTTTCACGCGATACGGCGTTGTCGATCCGTCGGAAATCACATAAAATCCAAGCTCGCCGCGCGGCGATTCGGTGCGGACATACACTTCGCCATGTTCCGGGCGGATACGCTTCGGGATCGCCGCTTGCACGTTGCCCTCCGGCAACGCCGCAAGCGCCTGCTCGATAATCCGGACGCTTTCCAACATCTCCCGCACACGTACGATATACCGGTCCCAGCAGTCGCCGACCGTTCCCATTTCGCCTTTGCCTACCTGCGGTTGCCAATCGATTTTATCGTACACCCCGTACGGGTCGTCGCGGCGCAAATCCCAATTCACGCCGGAGCCGCGGAGCATCGGGCCGCTACAGGCATAGTTGACGGCGACATCGGCAGGAAGTACGCCGACGTTCGCCGTGCGTTTGATGAAGATTTCGTTGTACGTGAGCACGTCGTTCAGTTCTTTAACCTTCGGCTTAAAGTACGCGCAGAATTCTTTCGCCTGCGCGACGAATTTCGGCGGCAAATCGTGCGAAACGCCTCCTACCCAAATATAATTATAGAGGAGCCGTGCGCCGCAGGTCATTTCGAACAAATCAAGAATCTTTTCGCGATCACGGAAGCACCACAGGAACGGCGTGAACGCGCCCATATCGATGCCGTATGTGCCGAGGGCGATAAGGTGGCTGGCGATGCGCTGTAACTCCGCCATGATGACGCGGATGTATTCGACGCGCGGGGGAACTTCCAATTTCAGAAGGCGTTCGACGGTAAGGGCATAGCCCCAGTCGT
>DATCJD010000160.1:0-2679 GCA_036507435.1 Bacteroidota bacterium | reverse complement strand
ACCAATCGCCTGCCGATGCCTTTGCCGCGCAAATCCGGGTCCACATACCATCCCTCGATATAACCGACGCGCTCGGAGAACGAGCCGTCAACCCGGTCGCGGATGGACATTTCGATGAAGCCGCCGAGCGAACCGTTCTCGCGGGCAAAAACGAACACGGCGTACGCGTCCGGTTTGGCAAGCTGTCCCTGAAGCATCTCGAACTCGTGCATATCATCGCCGCAGTCGGGCCAGAGCGTGCGGCGCATGCGGAGGATTTCCGGACGGTCGTTTTGTTGAAATGGACGGATGGGCATAAGGAAATAAACCTTATTTATTCATCTCTATCTAACTCCTCTACCGTTCGGGGCCAGTCGTCTTTGAGTAAACGGGAGAGCGAACGGTCTGCTAAGACCTTTCCGTCGGTCTGACAGCGGGGACAGTAGTTGCACTCGTTCATTGCATACACAATGCGCTGGATGTTCGTTCCGCACACGGGGCAGGGCTTATTGAATTTCCCGTGCACCGCCATTTCCTCATGGAACGCCGTGACTTTTTTAGGGAATCCGCCGCCATTCTGATTGCGGAGGCGTACTGTCCATTCGCTCAAAACAATTTTCGTTGCCTCGAATAACCTGCTCACCTCCTCGTCCTTCAACTGCTTGGTTTGTCGCAATGGCGACAACCTTGCGCGGTGGAGAATTTCATCCGAATAGGCATTGCCAATGGCACTGAACAATCGCGGGTCGGTGAGCGTGCGTTTGAGCGTGTGATTTTCCCTGAGAAGGGCGGAGCGGAACTGCTCAAACGAGGACTCCATCACCTCCAGCCCTCCCCGGTCGAGCGTTTGCAGTGTCTGCTCACCTTTGACGAAATGCAGCGCGGCGCGCTTTTTTGTGCCCGCTTCGGTTAATGTCAGCGTGCCATTCGGAAAATCGAACGCGGCAAGCGCAATTTTTCCAGCGACCTTCGCCCCGCGTGTTTTCCATTGCAGTCGTCCGGCGATCATCAGATGAAGCGCTAAAAAAAAATCGCCCTCTAACACAAAGACGATCCGCTTGCCGATTCGCCGTACTGCTTTGATTGTCCTGCCGTTTGCCTCGCTCAACGGCGGTTCTACCGTGCGAAGAAGAAAGGGGCTTACCAGACGGATCTTCTCCAACCGTTGACCGACAATACGGGATTCGAGGCTTTCGATATAGATGGTCAGGTCGGGGAGTTCGGGCATTTATTTTTTCTTTACATACGTGCCGTCGAATACCGTTGCCCATTGTTTGCCGCCATCGGTGGATTGTTCCCACAACTGCCGCACGGTTTTATCCGGCATGTCGAAAAACGCCATACGATGATGCAAAGGCTTTCCCAACGTATCGATCGAGACCGCTGTATACTCGAGTTTTCCATCGCTGTACGCGCCGGAAAATTCAAGAACCCCTCCTTGAGAGTCGACCCAAAACTGTTGCCATTTCTTCAACGGCGCATTATAAATATTGAAACTCTTGCCGGTGTAGCCTCTCACGCCCGTGTAGTTTTCGGAAATGACACAATCGTCAATGATGAGTTGAATACTGCTGTCGCCGACTTTCTCGCCTTTTGGATTTCGCACCTCCCATTCGCCGACCCAGAAATCAAACTGGCGAAACTCCGGCGACTGTTTGCACGGCGCTTGCTGTTGAGCGTTGAGTACAGGGGCAAACACAAGGGCGCCAAGAAATAATAACAGAGTCTTCAATGGTTTGGTCTCCTTATAATGAAACTATAAAAGTACAAAAACATACTCACGTAAACCGATGAGAGTCCACATGGGTTCCGCACATGCCGAGTTGTCACAAAAAGCAGATGAGTTGAACTATTTCATCGGTATGCTGACGGGCCATCTCTCGGATTTCGGCGGTTCCCAGAGCTCGATCTTGTTTCCTTCCGGGTCTAATATCCAGCCGAACTTTCCGTACTCGTACTCTTCAACCTTTCCGACGACCGTGACGCCCTCTTTGCGCAGTTCATCAAGGAGCCACACAAGATTTTCGACACGATAGTTGAACATGTACTCCTTCGTGCTCGGCTCGAAGTATTTTGTCTCCTGTTTGAACGGGCTCCAGACGGTATGCCCTCGCTGCTCCGGGTCTTCCGCCGAACGCCACTCGAATACCGTGCCCGTTTCATCCGAGCCGGTGATGCCGAGATGTTTGTTGTACCACTCTTTCAGCGTTGCAGGGTCTTTCGCCTTAAAGAATAGACCGCCGATGCCGATGACGCGTTTCATGGTGTTCTCCTTGTTCTGTTGTTTCTCGGTTTGTGATTCTGCGTTCTCGACGAGCAATCCGCCTAAAACGAACAACAGAACCAATTGACGTGGTTTCATAGCAGGACACCTCCTTTTAGAAAGTGAAGAATGTTGTATGGGCTACGATGCCAGCCGTTTCAGCAGCGTGGGATTTGTGAGGTGCTTCACGCAGTCGAGCGCCTGGCATGAATTATCCCCGTAATCCACTTCCACTTTACCGATTTTTTTGGCGACCTGCACGGCGCGTTTATTGAGTTTCTTGTTGCGCATACCAATCGCCAAGAGGGAGGCATTCATCGCGTCCTTGACAAAATTTTCTTCCTGCTGGAGCTTCTTTTCGAAGAGGTCTAAATACGGCTCCAGGTATGTGTAGTCAAGAGACCTGTCGTTCTTCACGAGTGACGTGAGAATCAAGT
>DATCJD010000159.1:0-11953 GCA_036507435.1 Bacteroidota bacterium | reverse complement strand
CCGCCTATGATGATGAATATTCAACGGACAATGTAGGAAAAGCCCAACTAAAAGGAAAGAGGTTGCGTCAGAAAATGGAAATTAAGGAAGCAACATTCGGACGTCTGAATGTTTCAAAAAGCGGCATAGTTCATAGAGATTTTTGTTCCGGCTCACACGCTCACCTTGCATTTCCCCTAATTCCTTTCTACAATGCCAAACATTTTTGAACTATGAACCAGAAAACTCCTACCCTCATACCGCTTCTCTTTTTCTGTTCCGGTGCGGCGGGACTGATGTACGAAATCGTGTGGACGCGCATGCTCGTGCTGGTGTTCGGCAACACCACGCATTCAATTGTCGCAGTGGTCGCGGCATTCCTCGCGGGTTTAGCGCTCGGGAGTTTTGCGTTCGGAAAACGAACCGATAAGTATTCCTCCATTCATTTGCTCAGGCTGTACGGAATGCTCGAGTTCGGAGTCGGCGCCGCCGCGCTCGGCTCGAAAGTCATTATCGAGAATATCGTTCCGGTGTATAGTGCTCTCGCAGGTGCATCCGGCTCGGTGGCGGGCGTTGTCGCCGCAAAATTCATCGTCGCTTCGGTCGCGGTACTTCTCCCGGCCATTCTTATGGGAGCCACACTCCCGGCTCTCATGAGTTTCGTTGAATTGCAATACCGCGATACAGCAAAACATATCAGCATGTTATACGCCATCAATACCTTCGGTGGAATCATGGGTGTGCTTGTCGCCGGATTTATCCTCATTGAGTTGATAGGAATCAGCGGCACGTTGTACGCTGCGGTCAGTGTGAACATGCTGGTGGGTCTGGTCGCGTTGAGGATAACAGGGGAAGAGGTAAAGCCCATAACAGGAGAGCGGGAGAGCGTAACGACATCAATACGAAAGCGAGAAGCCGCGTTACTGGCGATGTACGCTATTTCCGGGCTGACGGCAATCGGGTACCAGGTATTATGGACGAGGATGTTGACGCCGAGGCTGGGGACGGTTATTTATACTTTTTCTTCCATTCTGGCAATCTACTTATTCGGGATAGCTTTCGGCAGTTTGTTGTATCATCGTTTTCTTTCGACGGCTCGCGCGCGCGGGTTGATTCTGTCGCTGTGCCAGCTTGCCATCGCCATATGTGCATTGGGGTCTGTCTTTCTTGTCGGTGCAACGGCAGAAATTTCGACTCTCGTGGTGCTCCTCGGTGTGATCCTCCCGGCAACAATCCTGATGGGTATATCATTTCCGTTAGTCGTCGTCTTGGTGAATGGCGACGGGCGTTCCGGAAAAAATGTCGGCGTGGTGTACGCGTCAAACAGTGCCGGATCAATTGCGGGAGCTTTCCTCGCCAGCTTTGTGCTACTTCCCGCGATCGGCACGGCTCACAGCATTCTCCTGTTGGGCATCGCGAATATACTCATTGCCCTCTTCGTTTCGCGGTATGAGCGTCCGGTTTCGCAGTCGTTTGCCTGGAGGGCGTATCCTGTTGTGATTACGGTACTCTTGACCGGATGTGTGATGATTATGCAAGTCGGGCGGGAGAATTTCTATGAGCGTACGACACGGTGGCTCATTGGTCTCGTGGAGTCGGAAAGCGGCGAATACCGGTTGCTTGAAGATGAAGTCGCTTCCGTGTTCGCCTCCACTAATGACACGCGAACGAAACCACGCCTCTACATCGACGGCGTTGCGACAACCATGAAAGTGGCGGAAACCAGACTCATGGCGCACCTTCCGGTCGCGCTCCATGCAAACCCCGAACGGATGCTCATTGTTGCGTTCGGTATGGGTTCTACGTTTCGTTCCGCGTTGTTGCACGGCTTGCAGGTCGATGCCGTCGAACTCGTACCGTCTGTTCCGAAAGTGTTCGACTTGTTTTATGCTGACGCCTCCAGCGTCCTGCGCAATCCGAACGGCCGCATCATCATTAACGACGGAAGAAACTATATTCTGATGACGAACAAGCAGTACGACATCGTCACCATTGACCCACCCCCGCCGTTTAATTCTGCGGGAACGACCGTGCTGTACGCTCGGGATTTTTATCGGCAGATTATACCCCGGTTGAGAGAAGGAGGGCTTGTGTGCCAATGGATCTGGTTCGGTTCCCGGCAGGATGATGTCGCAATGGCGATGAAATCGTTTACCGAATCGTTCGAGTCTGTTGCGGTCTTTCGGTCTTTCTGGGATACACAAGGGGTGTTTCTAATCGGTTCGCAGGCTCCGATTGTCATCTCGCCGGAACGATTCCACGCTATCTTTACAATGGATTTCGTTACAGCGGATTTTGCGGAGGTAATGAATTATGCACCGCCAGGGTATGTGTTGGATTCCTATCTTGCCGACAAGGAAACGATGGAGCGCGCGTTGCAGGAATTTCCGCCCATCACCGACAACCATCCTCGAACTGAGTACTACTTCTTACGCCATTCCTTCACTACCTATCCGCTCATCACCATTGATTGGTTTCAGGAGCGGTTACAATCCCGGGACTAAGGGAAGTCTTTTCCCGGATGTTTCTCCTTCTCCAACTGCTCATATCCATCTTCCGCTATTTCTCGAAGAATTGGACAAGATTGCCGTCCGGGTCGGTCACAATGAACATCCGTTTGCCGGAGACTTGGTCTGCAACCACTCGCCCAAGGAACGTGGCGTTTTTTGACTGCATTTCTTTGTAACACGCATCAAAATCTGCAACCCAAAATCCGAGTTTATCGAAACCGACAACCCGCGTTCCTTGAGGAAGGCTTTTAACGGCGTCATCGTGCATCACGGATGATTTCAACTCGACAAGTTCGATGAGAATGTCCTCGTTCTCGACGTTCGCCTGTTTGAAGCCTCGCTGGGGATTATCAACCCTGTTCCGGAGTTTCAGGGGCAAGTAATGAGTATACCAGTGGATCGCGCTGTCTATATTCGAGACAACCAACGCCGCAAAATATGGTGTGACCTTTTGCTTCTTGTTCGTTTGCGAGCGCAGCTCGATATGCGTGGTACTCAAGAGACAGATAACAAAGAATAAATACTTCACCTGTAGATTCCTTTCCTCCTCCTTCTGAGTTGGTTAGGTAAGAACGTCGAAGTGGCTGACGTTCGGTTCAAACTCCAGCAAAAAATCCTTGTCCTCTGGATAGTAGCGGGCCTTCTCGTAACCCGCACCCGCGAATTTTTTAATCGACTCGTACGAATCCCACAGCGTGATAAGCAAAAATTCTGCCTCGTCGCCTTTGACGCGCCGAAGGACGGTCACCCCTTTGTTGCCGGGTGTCAACCGGTAATCGTCCAACCCGGTCTTCTTGAGGTATTCGTGATACGAATCGGCTTTGGAGGCGGGCACTCTGCCGCGCCAGATACGTGCGATCATATTACACTCCAATATATGTCACCCTGAGCGGAGTCTCCCGAAGGGATGCCTTCGGCAGAAGGGTGCCCATGTCTAAATCGTTCAGGCTTCGACTCCGCTCAGCCTGACACGGGCACTACCTCTTCAACAACTCCTTCGCCAGCTTCAACACATTATCTGCTGTGAAGCCGTAGCCCTTCATCACGGCGTCTACGGGAGCGGAATGGCCGAACGTCGTAATCCCGAACACCTCGCCAGCGTCGCCCACATACTTGTGCCATCCCATCGGCGAGCCGGCTTCGACGGCAAGCCGCTTCTTGATGGACGCGGGGAAGACTTTCTCGCGATACTCTTTCGGCTGGCGTTCGAACAACTCCCACGACGGCATCGCCACCACACGCGCGCTGATGTTTTCCTTCACTAACTGCTCGTACGCGGCGACAACGTGCTGGACTTCCGAGCCGGTGCCAATCAGGATAATCTGCGGTGACGTGCTGTTCTCCGCTAGAACGTAAGCTCCTTGTGAAAGGTTCTCCGCCGGAGCGTATTTTGTCCGGTCGAATACGGGAAGTTTCTGCCGCGTCAAGGCGAGCGCGACGGGTCCCGTCGTGTGCTCGATCGCAACGCGCCACGCGACGGCGACTTCGCTCGCGTCGGAAGGGCGGATGAGCGTCATGTTCGGAATCGAACGGAGCGACGCAAGTTGTTCGATGGGTTGGTGGGTGGGACCGTCTTCGCCAAGCCCGATACTATCGTGCGTATAGACGTAAATAGGACGAATGCCCATCAGAGCGGCGAGGCGGATGGGCGGGCGCATATACTCCGAGAATATCATAAACGTGCCGGCGTAAGGGATCATCCCGTCGGTGAGGGCGATGCCGTTCATGATGCTCCCCATCGCATGTTCGCGCACGCCATAGCGGATGTATCTGCCGCCGTAGTTGCCGTCCTGGAAATCTCCCATGTCTTTGACCAGTGTATTGTTCGAGGGCGTTAAGTCCGCCGAGCCGCCGATGAGCGTCGGCAAATGCGGCACAATAGCGGCAAGCACTTTGCCCGAAGCTTCTCGAGTTGCCAACGCTCCCCCTTCAGGCTTAAAAGAAGGCAAAGCCTTCTTCCACGCGTCGCCGTAATTTTTGTTCCACACGTTTGTCAGTTCGGTTGCGAGTTCCGGATTAAGTTTTTCGTACCGCTCCCATTGTGTATGCCAAAGGCTCTCCCGTTTTTGGCCCAATTCTTTTGATTTGCGGAAATTGTTCAGAGCCTCCTCTGGTATGAAAAATTGTTTTTCCGGGTCCCAGCCTAATTTCTGTTTCGTGAGTTTTACTTCGTCTTCTCCCAACGGCGAGCCGTGGGCTTCGGCGGTGTCCTGTTTATTTGGACTTCCGTACCCGATGTGCGTGCGGACGCGGACGAGCGACGGAAGTCCGCCCACGTCGTCCCGCGCTGCGCGTATCGCTTCGTCAATAGCCTCGAGGTCGTTGCCGTCCTCGACGGAGACCACGTGCCAACCGTAGGACTCAAACCGCTTCAGGACGTTTTCCGTGAAGGCGAGGTCGGTACTGCCGTCGATGCTGATGTTATTATCGTCGTAGAGGTACACTAAATTGCCTAACTTGAGATGCCCGGCAAGCGAAGCGGCTTCGGAGGCGACGCCTTCCATCAAATCTCCGTCGCTCACGATGCCGTAAATCGTGTAATTCATGATGTCGAGGTTGGGCTTGTTGTAGCGCGCGGCGAGGTAGCGTTGTGCAATCGCCATCCCGACGCCGTTGGCGAAGCCCTGCCCGAGCGGTCCGGTGGTGGTTTCCACGCCGGGCGTGAGTCCGTATTCCGGGTGCCCCGGCGTCTTACTGTCCCACATGCGGAAGTTCTGCAATTCCTCTAACGGCAGGTCGTAGCCCGTCAGGTGCAGTAAACTATAAAGAAGCATCGAGCCGTGTCCCGCCGAGAGAATAAACCGGTCGCGGTTAAACCACTTCGGGTTGTTAGGATTATGTTTGAGATGCCGCGTCCAGAGCACGTATGCCATCGGCGCGGCGCCCATTGGCAGACCGGGATGGCCGGATTTTGCCTTCTGGACGGCGTCCATCGCCAGCGTGCGGAGAGTGTTGATACACAGTTGGTCTAATTCTGCGGGTGTCAGGGTCGGGCTCCTTATGTTCTATTGGGGTTGAAACCCCGGAAAGACTGTTGGATTTATTTCCACGTCCTGAAGTGGCAAAGCCATCCCTTCGGGAGACGTGGCTATAGCCCCGACCTTTAGGTCGGGGATGAATAAAAAAATACGCTGGGCTTTAGCCCGATTGCAACAGGGAAGATAGCGAAGGGAAGCGAAAAATCCAAAAGGGGAAGGCAATAGAACGCGGAAAAGGCGAATCAGACAGATTCGATTGAGTTTGATTTTTTTCTAGTTACCTTTTTTAAAAATGATCCACAAAGTGCATGCAAGATACGAAAGGGGAGGGAGAAAAGGGATGGGGATGGGCGTTATTCCTTCACGACGCCAAGTTGCCTCACTAAACCCAAGAGATCTCGTTGGCTCCAGCGTTCCGCGATTTGGCCATTCTTAACGATGAGAATATCAATGCCCGTCCAGGTTGCTCTCTTGCCGGTCGGTTGGATTGTTCCCATGAGCACTCCTGTGTGCGTTCCGGTGACAGTGAGCCGGGCTACGACACGGTCGCCCTCGGCGACAAGTTCATCAATGTTGACCTGTACGTCAGGAAACGCCGTCGCCACCATCGTCAGTAGTTGTCGAAAGCCTTCAATCCCTTGCGGCTGGTTGAGAGGTGCATACCTGTCTCGGAATTCCGGCGACAGCAATTCTTCTGCGAGTGAAAAATTCGCTTTGTTGATCACCTCTTTATAAAACCTGTGGGCGAGTGCTTTGTTCTCTTCAGTAGTCATGGGTGTTTGACCCTTCTTTTCGCAAGCGAAGGAAATAAGCAGAAGAACGGGGAGTATGGAGTTTATCCTCATCGAGCTAGACTAAAATAGTCCTCTGGAGGAGTTGCTATCAGAGAATCAGCATGTTGAACCATGATGAAGATAGCGAAGAGAATGGAAAAATCCAAAGGGGTGAGGTCAATGTTTGTGCGGTCAGGACTTACGTCCTGACCGGAGTGGCGCAGGTGTCAGGAGGTAACTCCTGACACCACAAGAAGTCAGACAGGTCCCGAAGGGATGCCATTGGCAAATGTTTGACCTACCAAACAAACAAAAAGGGCACGACCCGCCTTCTGCGGGCGGGCTTGTCGTGCCCCTACAAAAACACATCACCCCACCCGGTCCCAACGGAGAGGGGTCCGTCGAGATGGATGAGGGTGAGAGAACAACGAATAGCTATAGAGCTTGGTAGGACAGGCATTCTTGCCTGTCAGAGAGTCTATTCAAAAAACGAATTATTACCAAATAGCGAGATTCCTCGTCGCTATGCTCCTCGGAAGGACATCATTTTATTTTATACTTTTGCATTAACCTGTAGAGCGTTGCCCTGCCGATCTTCAATCGTGTTGCCGCTTCGGCGATATTGCCTTCCGTTACTTTGAGTGCGTGCTTAATCGCTTGCTCTTTCATTTTTTCGAACGGCACAACAGCAGTTCCTTCCTCAAATAACGCCGCATCGGATTGCGCTTTGGCGGGGTCTTCGGCATATGCCTGAATAGCAAGCGGCAAGTCGGTTTCCCGAATCTCGTTGGTATCCGCCAGAACAATAGCGCGCTGGATAGCATTTTCCAATTCCCGCACATTTCCGGGCCAGGGGTATTCGTAGAGGAGTTTCAGCACTTTACGGGAGAAGCCCATCCCCTTTTTGCCGTGGTTCTCTGCAAAGACGTTGAGGAAATGCTCGGCGAGGAGCATCACATCCGATTTACGCATGCGCAACGGGGGGAGGAGAATAGGAAACGTTGAAAGCCGGAAATACAGGTCTTCCCGGAACAGTTTATCCGCCACCAATTTGCGCAAGTCCCTGTTGGTCGCCGTGACGATGCGGGCGTCGGTGGCGAGGGTTTCATTCCCGCCTACCCGGTCGAATTGCTTCTGCTGGATGACTCTCAGGAATTTTGCCTGCAGGCTCAGGTCGAGTTCGCCGATTTCATCTAAAAAGATCGTCCCGCCGTTTGCTTGCTCGAACTTCCCGATTCTCCGTTGGTGCGCCCCGGTAAATGAGCCTTTTTCATGCCCGAAGAGTTCGCTTTCCAATAGGTCGCGGGGGATAGACGCGCAGTTGACGACGACGAAGGGACCGTTTTTCCTGTTGCCGTTAAAATGGATCGCGCGGGCGATGAGTTCTTTACCGGTGCCGCTTTCGCCGAGGACGGAGACGCAGATGTCGCTATCCTTAACTTTATTAACGAGCCGGAAGACTTCACGCATTTCACTACTGCTGGCGATGATGTTATCGAAGTGGACTTGTTTTTCAAGGTTCTCGCGGAGTTGCTGGACTTCGCGGGTAAGGTCATTAAGCTGAAGAGCGTTCTCAATGGCGATTTTCAACTTAGGGAACTCGACCGGCTTGCTGAAATAATCGACCGCACCTAATTTGAGCGTTTCCAGCGCGACCTGGATACTCCCTTGAGCGGAGAGAATCATCACAGGCATTTCCGGGTATCTCACTTTAATAGCCTTGAGCGTTTCCGCTCCGCTGATTCCCGGAAGCATTAAATCGAGCAATACCATGTCGGGTCGCTCGTCAAGCTGTTCAAGGCAATCCTCGCCCGAAGGAAATACGCGTGAATCGTATCCCCACGTGCGGGTTATCCAATGCTCCATCAGCGCTTGAAGTGACTCTTCGTCTTCAACGATGAAGATGAGCTTCTGCTTCATAAAAGAGACCTTTAGTAAGTAGTAGGAAAAGCTATGTTCTATACACGATGCACGCGAGGGTCGCCGGACCTCTATGGATTCCGCCGAGCGTACGCCGAACGCGCCTCGTGTCCTCTATTCCAAGGCGAAATGCCTATGGAGCAGAGGTAGAGTATTAAAGATATAGCTTGTATTGAGAATCCCCCGAATGCGAACTACGGCAATTGGATTGCTGTATCCTATTTGCCGGGAAGGTCGTGTTCGTACTGCCTGTTCTTCTTGGTTGCCGAGTTTGTAGATGACGAGTGAAGCACCACGAGGTCGACAATCTCCGACAGGCGCTTCCCCTCTCTCATGATGATCTTGGCGAATTCCTGGCACCGTTCCGCCGTAAGGCTCGGGTCGCTCGCCATCATCTCGGCAAAGCCCATAATAGAAGATAACGGGGTCCGCAATTCATGCGCAATGAGTTCCTCAAATTCCTTTGAGAAGACCTGCGGCGCACCGGCTCCTGTTCTTTTCTCTATTCGTTGTTCTGTGTTCATGGGATGAATCGCTTTTTGGTTGTTAGAGAGAGACCGTTTGTCGCTCTCAGAAAAATTGTTTCTCTATCTTTATTCCTTACAAGGCTCGTGCCACAACCAATACACCATGAAAGTCTCAACAGAACAGCGAATTCATAGTCCTTTCATTATTTATATAGAGTACCCAAGTGTATCAAAATGATTCATCATTCTAAGAAAATTCTCAATCAAAAACAATATACGTGAAATTTGTTAAATTTATTGAGAATTTTAAACAAATCTCATTTTAGAACGGTAATATCATAATGAAACAGAGAATGTGAGACATTATCACAATTACCCTATTAAATAAAGGGTTTTTGAGTTTGGCATGCGTGTTGATACACCCAATACAGAGTTTAGAAACAAGAAATTAAACATCTAACAATCTAATAACTTATATTCACAGGAGAAGTCATCATGAAAAAGCTCATCGCAACCCTCGTCGTAGCAGTCATCAGCTTAGTAGCGGTCCAATCAGCCTCTGCTCAAGCCTCTGCAACGCAGAACGTTTCACTGGCCGTGAACGCAGTCTATAAGATAGCGGTTTCCGGCAACCCGGGTCCTCTGACGATCACGACCGGTTCCGCAGGCGTCGATGCCTTAACATCGGTCTCGGATAACTCGACGACCTACAGCATCACGCAGAACGTCGGCGACAACCTGAAAATCACGGCGCATATGGACGCGGCTCTTGCTTCAGGCTTCACGCTGAAAATGAACCTCGCCAGCGCCAAAGGTACCTCTGCCGGTGACGTGAACATCTCGAATGCAACCTCGGGCAGCGCGGTCAACCTGGTTACGGGAATTGCCAAAGGCGCCGATGCGGCAAAGTCAATCGGTTATACGTTCGAAGCGGATGCGACAGCTGGTACGCTCTCGTCAACGAGCAAAGTCATCACCTTAACCTTGACGAACTAAAAAACGCAGCATCCTCCAATGGGAATCCGCAGCGAACTTCATCAACTTGAATCGCTGCGGATTTTCCGCTTAGAGAGGAACTAAACAATGAACACCACACTTCACATACTGACAACGCAGGCACAACGGATAACGGCTCTTCTGCTTTTCGTCGCAAGCCTTGGTTGGACAAACGCTCAAGCACAGTCGGCAACCTTCAGCCTGCAAGTTGTGGGATTCAACAAAGTCGATGTGCGTCCCGCCCTGTGTTCGCCCCGTATCGGTGTTGAGCCTTTTGAGAATACCATCGTGTGGGTAACGGGCAGTGAGAATGAAGCGGTGATCCAGTGGGTGTCCGGAAGCGAAGGCAAGAAGATCACCATCGAAGGAAAGAAGAAGCAGTCCTCATCGTCGTTACATGCCATTGTCCGGCCCATGACCCAGAATATGCATATACTCTCGCCATCGGTTCTTGTAGGCAAAAGTGAAATACGAGACCTCCTCATAGGAGGAGGCTCAATAAACGGCAGGGCGGAAGCACGGATTATGTTTTATGACACCGGCTCGACTCTTGCCGGCGCGGAGCGGCAGACGATTGTGTATACGATTCTCGATAGCTAGCAGATCCAATTCTATAGCCCATCGGAAGCGAAAGGCTCGCTTGTGTCGAAATGAGATCGCTGACGGTAAATTCTACAATCAACGCTCGAAATTCAAAACATGCATGTTTTGCCATCCAAAAACTCAATTGTTACCCGGTGATTTTGTGGCATGTTCATTGATACGTTATTATCCGCCACAATAACCACAAGGAACGTAAAACTTTACGAGAGGAAATTCTGTATGCGAATTGAACAGATACGCTGGATGGCAAACTCGGGATGGGAGCCCCGCCAACACGGGCAGTTGCGCGATACAGCACAGTTGGTGATGGTTTTTGGAGACCGGACGGTTTTTGAAAAGAACGGGCACATTGAAGAGATTAAAAAGTCATACCCCAGTGCACATCTCCTCGGATGCACAACGGCGGGCGAAATCTGCGGTACGCAGGTCAGCGACCAATCACTGGTGGCGACGGCAATAGAATTTGAGCACACGCGGGTCATGGGGAGTCGTATAAAAATAGACGAAATAAAATGCAGTTTTAAAGCCGGACAAACGCTCGCAGATTCGCTCGAGAAGACCGAACTCGTGCATGTGTTCGTCCTTTCGGATGGGCTTGGAGTGAACGGCAGCGAATTGGTCAAGGGATTGACAAGCCGGTTGCCCGACAATGTCAGTGTCACGGGGGGACTTTCCGGAGATGGCGACAGGTTCGAGCGAACGCTCGTGCTCTGGGATGATATACCGGAGAAAGGCGTCGTGGCTGTTATCGGTTTGTACGGCACGCGGTTGAAAGTCGGGTACGGTTCGCTTGGCGGCTGGGATTCGTTCGGGCCGGAACGGCTCGTCACCAAGTCGGAGGGTAACATTTTGTACGAGCTGGACGGAAAATCGGCGCTGGAACTTTATAAACGATATTTGGGAGAGCATGCCAAGGGGCTGCCAGCCACCGGATTGCTCTTTCCCCTTAGCCTCCGCAACAACGGAGCTGATACACCGGTTGTCCGTACGATTCTCTCCGTGAATGAAGCTGAGCAGAGCATGACCTTTGCCGGAGACGTGCCGGAAGGCTCGTACGCTCGCCTGATGAAAGCGAACTTCGACCGATTGATCGACGGCGCAGCGGGCGCTGCAAAGACAAGCCATCAAGCGCTCCTGGGCTCCTCGCCCGACCTCGCAATCCTTATCAGCTGCGTCGGACGCAAGATGGTGTTGAAGCAACGGGTCGAAGAAGAGGTCGAGGGCGTTCGGGATATCATGGGAGAGAAGACCGTCCTCACCGGGTTTTATTCGTACGGTGAAATTTCTCCGTTTACGCCGAACGCAAAGTGCGAGCTGCACAACCAAACAATGACCATCACTGCATTCAAAGAGGTATAAGTCGTGGCGGAGATGCACAGCCTTTTAAAACGACAACTAAAACGGTACGCAGGCAACCTCGATACCGGCGCAGGAGAATACCGGCAATTCATCGACGAGGTCAACCAGGCGTATGTGCAGTTTGACGACGACCGCACCATGCTGGAGCGGTCGCTCGAATTAAGTTCCCAGGAACTGCTGCAAGCGAATTCCGAAATGCGGGCGATCTTGCAAGCTCTCCCCGACCTCTATTTTGTCCTCAAGGAAGACGGCACCATCCTCGACTGCAAGGGAGGGCAGTCAGTAGATTTTTTATTGCCGCCCCAACAGTTGCTGGGAAAGAAGATTCAGGATGTTCCGCAAGGAGCCATGGCGCGTATCTTTGAAGA
>DATCJD010000158.1:0-3781 GCA_036507435.1 Bacteroidota bacterium | reverse complement strand
ATTTGCTTTTTTTTCCGACACTCCTCAGCACCCAATTTGTGTTCACCGTGAGATGCGACGCACCCTGAAGGTGCATCGCATCGACTACCGTCCTTTCCATTCGGGTTTGCGTTTTTCCACGAACGCTTTCATGCCTTCTTTCTGGTCGTCGCTTGCGAAAAGGAGGTAGAAGTTCTTGCGCTCGAATTCTAATCCGCCCTCTATAGTCGTATCGAATGCCTTCAGCACGGCTTCTTTGGCGAGCCTGACCGCGAGAGGCGGCTTGCTTGCAATTTCTTTTGCCAAGTCCTTCGCCTCTTGCAGATAATATTCCACCGGCACAATTTTATTGATAAGTCCCCATTGCAACGCTTCCTGAGCGGAAATCATTTTGCCGGTCAGCACGATCTCCATCGCTTTCGCTTTTCCGACCGCGCGCGTGAGCCGCTGTGTGCCGCCCGCGCCGGGCATCACGCCGATGTTGATTTCCGGCTGTCCGAATTTCGCCGTCTCGGAGGCGATAATGATGTCGCACGACATCGAAAGCTCACAGCCGCCGCCGAGCGCGAACCCGCTCACCGCGGCGATAATCGGGTTCTTGATTTTCCGGATGCGGTCCCAGCGCGCGAAATTATCGCGGATGAGCATATCCACCGCCGAAGCGTCCGCCATCTCTTTAATATCCGCTCCTGCGGCGAATGCTTTTTCGTTGCCCGTGATGATGACACAGCGGACGTCGTCCTCTTTATCTAACGCTTCCAGCGCGTCGACAAGTTCCTCCATCAGCTTCATATTGAGGGCGTTGAGGACTTCAGGGCGGTTGAACTGCACCACGGCAATGCCGGGTTCTTTCGTAACAAGAAGAAGTGAGTAGGTCATAAGGTTTGAGAATGAATGTATGGTTATGGATGATGTTCGATTTTTCGAGCGATCACTAGGAACGCGGATTTCCACGGAAGCACCTCGACGACCGACCGGAGGAACCAGCGCTTGAGCTTCGATTGGTGCGCCCGAACTTTATGGCAACTGCGAATGTACAGCGGCTCGAACCCAAATCGCCGTAACGTGTTCTTCATCGAGGGCACGGTATAATACCACAGGTGGCCTTCGGTGCCGTAATACGCCGCTATATTTTTTTTCCTCACGCCGATGCGTTCCATGAAAAACTTGAACAACGCGGACCCGGAATGGATATTTGGCTGTGCGATGAACAGCACTCCGTTCTGTTTCAGAATCGAATGAACTTTTTCAAAGTACGGAACCGGGGACTTAATATGCTCGATGACCTGGTGCATGTACACCGTGTCGAACGATTCCGGCTTCAACTCGAGCTGAAAAAAATCCCCGCAGAGAATCTCCATGCCGATTTTCTCGCTGATCGGTTGCTCGGATTCGCAATCGACGTCGTATCCGGTTGGGTTCCACCCGCGCTGTTGCGCCGCCATGAGCAGATGCCCCTTGCCTGTGCCGATGTCCAGGATTCTGCCGCGCTGAGGTTGGTAGCGCTCCACCAGCGAGAGATAAAAATCGTGGCAATACAGAAGCGGCTCGTCCCACTCCGGTTCTTCAAATGTAAAATGCGAATAGTATTCCGTCAGGTGCGCGTCCGTGTACTGCGGGTTCATAAATTGAATGCCGCACTCTGCGCACCGGAAAATCCGGATCCCCTTGTAGTCGGTTACAAACAGCGCGACCTGCTTGGAGCCGCACATCTGACAGCGGTCTTTCGGCGGGTCGAATGCAGGGGTCTTCTTCATACGGAGTTGCGCGGACGGAAGTGCTGACCGGATACGCCTGCCGTGCGCTTCACTTCTTGCGCCTGGTTGGTCGAGTTGGTTTTCTTGCTTTGATCTTTCCGCCTCCCGCGTTTTGTCTCCGGATACGCTCGTAGTCGATCGGCCGTTTCTCGGCGAAAGCATTAATGCCCTCGACAATCTCCGGCGCGCCGGTGTGGACGGTGAGCCAATCGCGCGCATGCCCGATGGTCATCGCCCACGAGAAGTCACGCCAGAAGTTCAACTGCTGTTTCGCGTAGCGCGTCACTTCCGGCAATTTCCGCACGAGTTTCTTCGCCATGCGGCCGACAGCAAGATCGAGATCGCGGCGCGGAACGACTTCGTTGACAAGTCCCCACTCGAGCGCCTTACGGGCGGTGATGGGCTCGCACAGGAGGATAATTTCCCGCGCGCGCCGCTCGCCGGCGATCAACGGAAGCCACTGTGTTGCACCCGCCGCGGGCACGCTTCCGCGCTCCACGCCCACGTGGCGGATGTACACATCGTCTGCGGCTATGGCTAAGTCGCAGGACATTTGCAATTCATTCCCGCCTCCCACCACGATGCCGTTGAGCCGCGCAATCGTCGGCTTGCCGATGGTGCGTAGGCGGTCATACGTCTCGATGAACACGCCCATCCACTTGTAGAAATCCTGCGGGCGGCTGATGAAATCTTTCTTCCACTCCTTAATATCCGCGCCGGTGCAGAACGCCTTGTTGCCCGCGCCCGTAATAACGACGACGGCGATCTTGTCATCCCACGCCGCATCCTGCAGTACGCCGCCTAATTCCTGGAGTGTTTCGAGGTTCAGGCAGTTATGCACTTCGGGGCGGTTAATGGTGATGGTCGCGACCCAGTTTTTCTTTTCGTACAGCAGGTTTTTCAAACGAAAATTCTTGTGCGAGATTCCGGAGTATTTGGGCATAAATAATCAGTTAATAGTGAATCGTGAAATGTAAACCGTAAATCGTGAATCGTGAAATGTAAATCGTGAAATGTAAATCGTCAATTGGCAATCGACAATCGTAAATGGAATTAGTTGACTTCCGCGAAAAACATGCTGACAATATTGGCGGCGAAGCTCATCACGTCGCGCCCGGTCGCTTTGCCTTCTGGCGACGCCAGCGCGGCGTTGAGCGCGTCCTGCGAGTCGAAATACATTTCCGTAATCAAATAATGCTTCGGTTCGCCGATGGGCGCGCCCGTGATGCGGGCGACTTCCAACTTGCGCAGTCCGGGCATTTTCTTCACGAGTGGGGTATGGATGTCGTTATAGTGAGCGTCGAATTCCTGTGTGTTTTCAGGAGTCTTGTAGAGCGCAATCAATTTCACCATGAATCACCTTTTTGTCTGTTGGAGTGTCAGAATGCGGAACTGTGGTGACGAAATATAGAGGTACGAGTCGAGAGAAGCAACCGCGTAAACAAAGCGGCAATTTCGAATAACGAACAAGGATTAATGAATGATGAAAAACCCTCTGCGCTATGTCATTCCGAGTTCGCCATGGCGAACGAGGAATCTCAGCGTTAAATTTGATGTAAAAAAGTCTTTGCAAAATACATCGAGCCAATATCGAATATCGAACAAGCAATGATGAATAATGAATGAAGAAGCGTAGGGAATGTTAGCCGCATTTTTGGTACCTTATGCCTGCACTGAACGACGTGAAGAACACACAGCACACCATACCGCACACATTTGATTCGTCTGCTACACTGCGCTCCATTAAGCATATGGCGCTCGATGCGGGCGTGCCTTCGAATGACTATCTGAAGTCCCTGCAAGCAGACCTCAAGCGCACCGCCGACCCCAAGCGCGCGCTGAACAATTTGCACAGGTTCCTTTCGGCGGGATTTCATGCGACGACTCTTCGGGATTTTCACCGCCAACGGGTGCTCCAACGTGTCGCGCTCGAATTATTCGCGCAGTCTCAGTACCTCGCCGATATACTCGTACGCAACCCGGAGCTTTTCACATGGATAACTTCCGCGGGAGCGTTAGGACGGGCGACTGCGAAGACTTCGTAT
>DATCJD010000157.1:0-2122 GCA_036507435.1 Bacteroidota bacterium | reverse complement strand
GGAAACAATCGTGCGCAAGGGATTGTCCGGTGACAACAAAAAGGCTGAAAATAATTAATAGTGTTTTCATACGAGAATGATAACAGAGAAACATAGAATACCTGCTCCTAGAGGTCGTAGAATTTCAGGTCGATGCCCTTGCGAAGTTTCGTAATGTATATTATCTGCCCCGTATGGCCTGAAAAATGCTCAACCACGTGGAAAATCGCCTCCAAACAGGTCACGTCGTATTGTTGGATATGGCGGACTTCGGTGAGCTTCGAAATGTCAAATTGTTCGAGGGCTTTATCGGCTTCCACGAGTGTGGCTCGGAGTGTGCTCAGCAGTGCCTCTTTAGGAATGTGCGTGCGCTCTGCGAATTCCTGAGCCCGGTTGCGCGCATCAGGCGCGCCGCCGATGCCCGTGACAATCCACTGCCGGACGTTCCCGCTCAAATGCAGAATCAAATTGCCGATACTGTTATCCGTCTCATGCGCCCGCCACCAGACGTCGTCCTCGCTTAGTTCGTTCACGCACCGCTCGATACGCGGATAGTATTCCTTCAGCAGTTTTGTGCGGGCGACACCGATAAATTCTTCGCCCATTGGTGTCGTGTTGTGTCCCATTACTCGAAGGACTCCCGCCGCAGTTTTTTTCTTTCACCGCGTATCTTTTTGAGTTTCAGGCGTTTTTCCTTTGCTGAACGGGACGGTTTTGTTGCGACACGCTTGCGTTGCGGCTTCAGGGCTTTACGAAGGAGCAGGACGAATTTCTCCACCGCCAGTCGTTTGTTCTGCCATTGACTGCGGGACTCCTGCGACACGACCCTCAACACGCCGTCCGTATCGAGCTTCGACCTGAGATTCGACTTCAGGACGTTCCGCTGTTCATCTGTCAAGCTTGGTGAACGAGCCACGTCAAACAATAACTCAATGCGTGTTTCTAACTTGTTGACGTTCTGCCCGCCCGGTCCCCCGCTGCGCGAACTGCGGAATTCTAATTCGCTTAAGGGAATGTGGAGTGTTTCACTAATCTTGAGAAGTACGTTATCCAACTTGGTCAAGCGCCGCTTTTCGTTGTAATCGTTTCCAAGCCGTGGGCGCGGTCTCCGCTTTCACTTCGCCACAGCAGATAAGAAAAAAGCAGTCCAAAACATGATAACCCGGTGAACACCCACATGCCCGGCGCGTAGCCGGACGGATTTTCCGGTCCTGCGCTGTATGCGTCGTTGAGCAAGCCGATGACCCACGGAATAGCCGCCATGCCCACCTGCTGGCAGAGCGTCATGAGCGAGTAGGCAGAGCCGAGCCTGCGCTGTTCCACAAGGTAGGCAACCGAGGGCCACATGATGGCGGGAATGAGCGAGAACGAAATTCCCAACATCATCATCACAATAAGCAAAGTAATCGGCAGAGAGAAGCTCCCGTAAAACGGAAGCCACAGCCCGACGTCCGCGCCCGGCGGGGCGTATGTCACCACGACAAACAACGGCAGGAGAATCAACGAGCCGAACGCCATCAGCAACGCGCGCTTTCCGATTTTATCAACCAGCAGTCCGAAGAGCGGCGTCGCAACCATCGCCGAAATCGGGATGAAACTGTTCAGCAAGCCGCCAACCTCGCGCGAGGTTCCGTGTGCCTCGATAAAATATTTGATCGCAAACGCGCGGAAGGGAAAAATTGTCGAGTAGAACACGACGCACAAGCCGACAACATACCAGTACGATTTTCCAAACGAGTAAAGACCTTTGAGTTCCAACTTTTCGGTCTCGCCCTGTTCTCCGATCGCGTAGTGTTTCTCCGCCCTTCGTTCCATCAGCCAGTACAAAAAACCTCCGGCAACGCACATGCCCGCGAACGCCGTCGCGAGCCAGAGCGGATCCTGCCAATTGCTATACAGGGGCTTCGCCCACGCTGGAGACCAGTCGGCTGAGGCGGAACCGAGCCGCGCAATGGTGAGATTGATGCCGAACGCAAAGCTCAATTCTTTTCCCTTAAACCATTTCGCCAAAGCGGTCGAGACCGCGACGATCAACGGTTCCGCGCCGAGACCGAGCAGAAACCGCCCGGTCAGCATCACGCCTATTTTCGGCGAGACTGCGGTCACGACAGCCGCGACGAGACAGATGGCGCCGAAGAAAAAT
>DATCJD010000156.1:0-2701 GCA_036507435.1 Bacteroidota bacterium | reverse complement strand
TTTATTAACGGCAAGCCCGGCGTCCGCTCCGCCCGATATGCTGGCGAGAACGCGAGCGACGAGCAGAACAACGATAAGCTTCTTGCGGAAATGCGCGGTGTGGCTCCCCGCCGCCGGAGAGCACAGTTCAAAGCTGTCCTTGCGCTGGTGGGCGCGGACTACGAAGAAACAACCGAAGGCATTTGCACGGGCATGCTCGGTGAATCCCCGCACGGCACGAACGGCTTCGGCTACGACCCGATATTTATTCCCGACGGATATAAGAAAACCTATGCCGAGTTGACGGCGGACGAAAAGAACCGCATCAGCCACAGGGCAAAGGCGGCAGAGAAGATGAAAGATGTGCTGAGAAGGAAAATATAAAACCTGAGACCGATATGGCAAGCCGCCAACTTATTCCTTCTGAAATCATAGAACGAAAAATACTGCTCCTTCGCGGGCAAAAAGTGATGCTGGATTTCCATCTCGCAGAACTGTACGGCGTTGAGACAAAAACGCTTAAGAGGGCGGTGAAACGCAACATGGAGCGTTTCCCAAATGATTTTTGCTTTGTGGTACATCCTGAAGAAATTGAAAACTTGAGGTACCATTTTGGCGCCTCAAGTTGGGGTGGAAGACGCTACCTCCCCTACGCCTTTACCGAGCAGGGCGTTGCCATGCTCTCCAGCGTTCTGCGAAGCAAGCGTGCGGTTCAGGTCAATGAAGAAACCACGTACGGAAAAATTAACCATGCCCAAAAAACTCAATTCTCAACTTGCATTACTTTTGCAAGCGCTCGATGAAGCGTATGTCGACCACGCGTGGCAGGGCACGAACCTGCGCGGCTCCATCCGCGGCATGAAAGCACAGCGCGCCGCGTGGCGTCCCAGCCCCGACCGGCACAATATCTGGGAAAATATCGTCCATTGCGCGTACTGGAAATACGTCGTCTACCGGCGCATCACAGGCGAGAAGAAAGGCTCGTTTCCACTCAAGGGCAGTAATTTCTTTCCCCGCCCAGAGGGGAACATCTCCGAAGCCGACTGGCAACAGGACATCGAACTCTTAGATACGATGCACGACCTCCTGCGGGAAGCCGTCGCCGGACTTAACCCAAGCAAGCTCACCGTGTTATCGCCGAAGAAACAGTGGACGCTCTCGCAGGAAATCCAGGGCATCGCCATGCACGACGTGTACCACACGGGGCAAATACAATTATTGAAGCGGTTGATGAAATCGTAACAAAACCTTACACAGAGTTGCACAGAGAATTCACGGAGAGAGCCACAGGGAACGTTTCTGTCCCCCTCATTGAGGGGGAAGTCCGCCATAGCGGACAGGGGGAGGTTTTCGTAATATTTTTCTCCGCATACCTCTGTGTCATGTTTTTCTTTTTAGACTAATAATAAGGAACCCTCATGCGAACATTGCTCATTGTCTTGTCTATTCTGATTCTCAGCGCCGCCTCCCTCGCGCAAGTGAATCTCAACTATTACCTGCCGTCGGATGTTCAATACAACCCGGGCATCCCCACGCCGCAATCGTTCTTCGGGTTTCAGGTGGGCGACTGGCATTTGTTCCCGGAACAAATCCATGCCTACATGAAAGCGCTCGACGAGGCTTCCGACCGCATCACAATGGCGCCGATGGGACAAACGTACGAGCAAAGGCAAATCTGGCTGATGACGATTACCTCGCCGGAGAACCACCGCAACCTCCCGACAATCAAGCAACAGCATCTGGCGTTAAGCGACCCGGCGAGATCCTCATCGGCGAACATCGACAACATGCCCGCCGTCGTCTGGCTGGGCTACAGCGTGCACGGCAACGAGCCGAGCGGAAGCAACGCGTCGGTGCTTGTCGCGTACTATCTCGCCGCCGCGCGGGGACAGGCGATTGAAGACCAACTGAAGAACACCGTCATTCTGCTCAATCCCTCCATTAACCCGGACGGGCTGAGCCGCTTCGCGCACTGGGCGAACACCAACAAGGGCAAGCAGCTTGTCGCCGACCCAGCGAGCCGCGAGCACAATGAAACCTGGCCCGGCGGGCGGACGAACCATTACTGGTTCGACCTCAACCGCGACTGGATGCCGCTCCAGCACCCGGAAAGCCGCGGCAGGCTTGAGAAGTACTACGAGTGGATGCCGAACGTGCTCGTTGACCACCACGAGATGGGCACAAATGCGACATTTTTCTTCCAGCCCGGAGAGCCGCAACGCAACCACCCGCTCGCTCCCAAGCGCGTGAATGAGCTTACCGTCGCTATCGCACAGCACCACGCCAAAGCGCTGGACGCCATCGGTTCGCTCTATTATACGAAGGAGGGTTTCGACGATTACTACATCGGCAAAGGCTCGTCGTTCCCGGATCTGATGGGCTGTATCGGAATCCTATTCGAGCAGGCAAGTTCGCGCGGCCACGTGCAGGAAAGCATCCACGGCGACGTGGCGTTTCCGTTCACGATTCGCAACCAATTTACGACGTCACTTTCGACACTACGGGCGGCGCACGCATTGCGGAAAGATTTGCTCGCCCACCAGCGCGAGTTTTTCACCTCCGCTATGAACGAAGCTGGGCAAGCTCCCGTGAAGGCGTATGTGTTCGGAACGCCAGCCGACCCCGCGCGCACGTATCATTTCGTGGATATTCTCCGCCGCCACCAGATAGACGTGTACGAGCTTTCCAAGCGGCTCACGGCAGACGGCAAGACCTTCGAGCA
>DATCJD010000155.1:0-4453 GCA_036507435.1 Bacteroidota bacterium | reverse complement strand
CGGAGCATGGACTGGGGACAATACTCCAGCGTTTCAACGACCTCGGCGTTCTCGCGCGGTTGATTCCGGAATGGAAACCGATGGTCGCGTTTTTTCAGCATAATCTTTATCATTACTATACAGCCGACGCGCACACGCTGACGGTCGTTGCGAATGCGGAGGCGCTGTCGCAGGCGGATTCCGAAGTCGGAACGGTCTTTCGGAAACTTCCCCGACGCGATACGCTGTACTTCGCGTGTCTTTTTCATGATATCGCAAAACCGGTTAATACTACAAATCATGAACGCGCAGGAGCAAAGATTGCAAAAACAATTCTTAACAGGCTCGGGGCGAAAGACATCGCCGACAATGTGCTGTTTCTCGTACGCAATCATTTGGCGATGGAGCAGGTGGCATTCCGGCGGAACTTGAGCGACCCGGAAACAATCATAGAGTTCGCGAAACAGTTCAGCGCTCCCGAGCAACTCGATTATCTGTACGTGCTGACGTATGCAGACTTGAGCGCGGTCAATAAAAATGTGTGGACGGACTGGAAGGGAATGTTGCTCTCAGAATTGTACCGCAAAACACGCGACCTGCTGACCGGAGCGACGCCCGCAGACCGCTTACACAAGACTGTCGAGTTTCAACGGGCAGACGCTCACGAAGAAATCATCCGTTCGCTTTCCGGCAAAATTTCTTCGGACAATGCGCGAAGGCACTTGGAGTCAATCGACAGCACCGCCTATCTTACTGCCTTTCGCGTTGAGGAAATTGCGGAGCATATCCGGGCTATCCATACTCGCGAACTAACGACCGCTATGTTTAAACACCGGCATGATGTTACCGAAGTCACGGTTATCGCACAGGATGCGCCGTTCGCGCTTTCAAAATTCTGCGGCCTGCTGACGGCAAACGACGCCAACATTTTGGACGCCAATATTTTCACGCGCTCAGACGGGGTTATTCTCGATAAATTCCGCGTCACGAATAGTATTCACAAGTCCTCGCTCACCGCCGCTCAATGCGAAAAAATCCAAGCCGACCTTGCAGATGTTTTCCGGGGCAGTATTGACATCGAGCATCTTCTCCAGCGGCACAGAATGAAATGGAAGCGCCGCACACAACAGCGCAACCCGAACGTACGCGTCGATGTGGAGTTTGAAGACCATCCGCGTTATACTATCGTAGATGTGTATGCCTTCGATATGCTCGGATTTCTGTACACGATTACGGGAGCGCTTTCACAGCTCGGTTTGAACATCGCGTTCGCGAAAATTGCCACTCGCGCGGACGGCATCGTTGACTCGTTCTACGTCACCGACCTCACAGGCAGTAAGCTCGATAGCCAGGAGCGGCGTGCGAAAATCAAAGCTGAACTGTTGTCGGCTATTCAAAAACTTGCTCAGACTGAATTGGTAACAACCTCATTATAACATGAATGACCCACGTCCCATCGGCGTATTCGATTCCGGTATCGGCGGCTTGACCGTTGTGAAGGCGCTGACGAAACAACTGCCGAACGAAAATATTGTGTACTTCGGCGATACAGCCCGCGTGCCGTACGGGTCCAAATCTCCACAAGCGGTGCGCGACTACGCGGCGCAGGACACCGACGTACTCCTGCAACACGGCGTGAAGATGGTCGTCATCGCTTGCAATACCGTCTCGGCAGTCGCGCTTGACGTGGTACAAAAGCGGGCGCGGATGCCGGTTGCCGGCGTGATTATGCCGGGCGCGGAAGCGGCTGTGCGCGCAACAACAAACAAGCACGTGGGCGTTATCGGCACGGTAAGCACAATTACCAGCAACGCCTACGCGAACGCCGTCCGGCAAATTAACCCGTCCGGGCAAGTGTTCAGCCGCGCATGTCCGCTGTTTGTGCCGCTGGTCGAAGAGGGATGGATCGAACACCCAGCTACGGAACTCATCGCGCGGGAATATCTCTTCCCGCTCACTCAAGATAAAATCGATACGCTCATCCTCGGTTGCACGCATTATCCCCTGTTAAAAAATATCATCGGCAAGGTATTTCACGATACAGTGACGCTTGTGGATTCCGGGGAAGCAACCGCCGCAGCCGTTGAACAGGTTCTTCGCGAACATCAACTTGTCAACGAAAGCACGATGAAGCCGAACATCCAGTACTGGGTGAGCGATGCGCCGGAGAAGTTTGCCAAAGTCGGCGAGCAATTCTTCGGGCAGACATTGGGGCGCGTGCAGCGGATTGCCGGACTTTCAGCATAGCCGTTTGACACGCCCGTCTTGTTTCGGTATATTGAATCGCACACTGACAAGCCAAACCATGCCCGTCAAAGAAATTCAACTGCTTGGCAATCCCGTGCTCAGAGCGCAGTGCTCTCCCGTGAAAAATGTACACGAGCCGAAGATTCGGGAGGCCATCGCAAACCTGCGGGATACGTTGCTGGATTTCCGCAAACGCATGGGGTTTGGACGCGGAATCGCCGCGCCGCAAATCGGCGTGACGAAACAGATTATCTACGTTGACTTCGAATACCACGGCGCGCTCATCAACCCGAAGATTATAAAGCGCAGTAAGAAAAAATTCAAGCTCTGGGACGACTGCTTTTCATTCCCGAATTTGTTGATAAGAGTCGGGCGACATTACTCTATCGAAGTGGCTTTCACGGACGAATCCGGCAAGAAGCAAAAGCTCAAAGCCGACGGGGCGTTGTCCGAACTGCTTCAACACGAGATAGACCACGTCAACGGCGTGCTGGCAATTGACCGGGCACTGGATTCAAAGCATATTATTTTACGCAGTGAGTATGAAAAGCTCGTTTCAAAACAACCTGTCATGTTATAGAGGAAACCATGTCTCGCACCCTACTCACAGAAGAACAAATCACACAGCGTCTGAAAGAACTAAACGACTGGACGCGCGCCGGCAAAGAAATCAAGAAGACCGTGAAGCGCAAAGATTTCGTGCAGGCGATGGGTTTCGTCACCTCCGTCGCGATTCTTGCTGAAAAAATTGACCACCATCCGGATATTGATATTCGTTGGAACGCCGTCCACCTGACTCTCTCGACACACAGCGCGGGCGGGCTCACGGAGTACGATTTCAACCTCGCCAAGCAGATTGACGAATTATGAGCGACGCACGCATTGCCAAGCTCAATGAATTTCTCTCGAAGGACCCGACGGATTCTTTCGCCCGTTATGCCCTTGCGCTGGAGTACGCCGGCAGAGGAGATGTTCCCCGTGCTGTTTCGATGTTGGAAGCGTTACTGCAAGACGACCCGGTGTACATTCCCGCATACCAACAGCTTGGGTATGCATACGAAAAACTCGACCGCCGCAAAGATGCCGTTGCGATGTTCCAACGCGGGATTCAAGCCGCCGCGAAAGCAGGCGACCACCATGCACAGGGAGAAATGCAAGAAGCGCTCGATGAGTTAACCGCTTCCTAACGCCGTTCATTCCTCGCTGTTTGCCTTTGTGTGCTACATCCCTTGACGTTAGATGAATTCCTATGAATAGACTTGTACCCGTTTCACAGCCAGACCAGATTTTGCCGCAATACCGAAACACCGCCATCGGGAAATTGCTGGAGTACCACAATCTTGACCGACCGTTGGATACGTACACCAGCGCGGAACTGCTCATCGGCATGTGCATGGATAACCGCAAACACTTGCACGTACCGGATAACTTCGCATTTATTATTCGCTCGGGCGGCGGGAACCTCAGGTACAGTGAATTCAAGGTGTCGTTCGCGATTGCCGTGGGCGGCGTGAAAGCCATTGCGCTCATCGGGCATACCAATTGCGGGATGGTGAATTTGCAAGACCGCAGAGAGCAGTTCATCGCGGGGCTTACTGAACATGCCGGGTGGGACAAGCAATCGGCGGAGGAGCATTTTACACAATTCAGCCCGATGTTTGAAATCGGTAATGAAACCGATTTCGTGCTGAGCGAGGCACAACGGGTGCGGTCGCATTACCCGAAAATTCTTGTCGCGCCGATGATCTACCGCGTGGAGGATAACTTGCTCTACCTTGTGAAAGAGTAGTCTACTTCTATTCGATGTCTGCATATCTTCATTGCGACTCAACGAAGTTCTTAGTATTTTTAGACGAATTCACTTCACTTTTTTCCAAACACATGTCAGAAAAACTCCCAAAAGACCAAGTCCTCGAAATTTTCGGTGAAACCAAGGCTCTGCTTGAGGGCCATTTTCAACTCACTTCCGGACTTCATAGCTCGCAATACTTCCAGTGCGCGCGGGTGCTCCAGTATCCCAAATATCTCCACCTCTTTGCCGGACAAATTGCCGACCACTTTGAATACAGCGACGTGGAAGTCGTCATCTCCCCCGCCATTGGCGGCATTGTGGTTGCTACGGAAGTGGGCAGGATGATGAGTGTGCGATCTGTCTTTTCCTAGCGCAAAGACAGCAAGATGGAACTACGCAGGGGATTCGAACTCCATCCGGGCGAACGAGTGCTTG
>DATCJD010000154.1:0-4382 GCA_036507435.1 Bacteroidota bacterium | reverse complement strand
ATCGCGCCCGAGCTTACGCGTGTCGGCAGTAAAGTCTCTGCGGACTGGCTTTTCGACTGGGTGAAGAACCCCCGGCACTACAATCCTGAAACACGGATGCCGAGTTTGCGGCTGACCGACGACGAGGCGCGGCACATTGTTGCGTATCTCACAACCTTAAAAGACACGCGCGCACAAGACCCCGTCTCGCTCGAACTAAACAATATCGAGAAGATCAAGCAAGGCGACAAACTCGTGCGCGACTACGGATGTTTCGGTTGTCATAATATTAAAGGCACCGAAAACGAGGGCAAGGTCAGCGTTGACCTTTCCGATTTCGGACGCAAGAAATACGAGCAGATGGATTTCGGCAACACGTTCCCCCTGCCAAAAAATTCCGAGTTGGAATATCAGGAGAATGACGACGGCTCGGTTTCGGTGAAGCACACGTGGGCGGCATGGGTATACGGTAAACTGACAAATCCGCGTCTCTATCAAACGGAACGCATTCCGCAACGCATGCCAATTTTTACGTTCAATGATGAGGAGATTCGGCTTGTCCGCATGTTCTTGACGAGTATGACGCGTGATGTTCCGTCGCCCACGTATCAACATGAATATAACAAGCGACAACAGGAAATCGAAGCGGGCAGGCGCTTAACCCAATATTACAATTGTATCCAGTGCCACCAGTTGGAAGAACGCGGCGGATATATTTTGACGAAGTATGAAGAAGAAGCGATGGGTCCGCCTAAGCTGTTTGATAGTCAAGGTGCCAAGGTGCAGGAGCCGTGGCTCCATACCTTCCTGCAGGAACCGACGATTATCAGGCCTTGGCTGGATATCCGTATGCCGACCTTTAACCTGACGGATGCCGAGATTTCTACGGTCACAAAATATTTCCTCGGACAGTCTAAGCAGGATTTGATGATCCGGGATTACGCCGCAACGCCTGTTGAGGAAAAATATCTTGCGCCGGGCAGGAGATTATTCGAAACGTACCAGTGTGCGAAGTGTCATCCGTCGGGACCGGTTCGTGCGAGTGACGAACTCTCCGCATCCGAACTCGCGCCGAACCTGACCATAGCGGCGAGCCGATTGAAGCCGGAGTGGATTCTCAGCTGGTTGCACGACCCGCAGGCTCTACAGCCGGGCACGCGCATGCCGGCGTATTTCTTCGAGGGTAAGGGTCCGGATGAGTCCGTCTTTGACGGCGATGAGAAGGAACAAATCAAGGCGCTGAAAACATACGTCTGGAGTTTGGGAAGAGGGCGCCGGATGGCAAGCGCCAATTGAAGTAGTAAATAACGCGTTCGATCATTTTCAAATAAAGGAGTGCATGATGAAAAGATTTCTGAGTCTCATCGCGGTGCTGGGAATTTCCTTTAGTGCGGTGGCAGGGGATGTGACCGGCAAGGTAGCGTTCGACGGTAAAGCGCCTGCGGCGGCGCGGCTCCGCATGGACGCCGATAAAGTGTGCGCGCGAGCGCATAAAGCTCCGGTTTCGGGCGAAGACGTGGTCGTGAATAAAAACGGCACGCTAATGAATGTTCTTATTTATGTGAAAGACGGTCTCGGAGGCAAGAAATTTAACGCCCCGACGTCGAAAATGGTGTTCGACCAGGAAGGATGTATCTATAAGCCTCATGTCATGGGTATTATGGTTGGGCAGGAGTTAGAGGTGTTGAACAGCGACCCGACGCTCCATAACGTGCACTCGCTTTCGAAAGCGAACACACAGTTTAACCAGGCGATGCCGATGAAGGGCATGAAGCTCTCGAAAAAATTCGAGAAAGTAGAGACTTTCAAAGTGAAGTGCGAAGTGCATCCGTGGATGGCCGCGTATATCGGCGTGTTTAGTCATCCATATTATGCGGTCACGGACGATAACGGCAACTTCACGATCAAGGGACTTCCGGCGGGAAGCTACACGCTCGAAGCATGGCACGAAAAGTACGGCACGCAGACGATGAAAGTCACGGTTGACGCGGCTGGCAAAGCGATTGCCGATTTTAAGTACTCGGGCAAATAATTAATAAGACAAGTAGGACAGGCATTCTTGCCTGTCATTGCCGGTTAAGTTTTTAAGGACAGACAGGAATGTCTGTCCCACCTAGCAAGCTTTTTTAAGAAGCTTTTAATAAAGTTTTTTTTGAAAGGAGCGCACACTTGAGTCATGTAGCCACTGCAGAGCGTGGAGTTCATGCGGCTGGGCATCATGAAGAGGAGCAAAGTTTCTGGTGGAAATATGTTTTCTCCCAGGACCACAAGGTCATTGGGTTGCAGTACATGTTTACCGCCTTGATGTTTTTGTTCCTCGGTTTTTCACTGATGATGCTTATGCGCTGGCAACTGGCGTATCCGGGCAAACCGTTGCCGGTTGCTCCGTTTGTCGGGTTCCCGGCGTTGATCGGCGTTGTGCTGTTGCTCATCAGCGGATTTAAGAGATTCATCGTGATGCTCATGGGTGTGTTGTTTCTTGGGTTGGCGGGTTTAATTTGGTATCTCGTTACGGATGAAACGCTGATGCCGGGCGGCATCATGCTTCCGGAGTTTTACAATTCGTTCGGCGCTATGCATGGAACAATTATGGTGTTCCTCGGCGTCGTGCCTCTCGCTGTCGGTGCGTTCGGCAACTATATCGTGCCGTTGCAAATCGGCGCGCCGGATATGGCGTTTCCGAAACTTAATGCCGCGAGCTATTGGTCGTTTTTCGTCGGCGGCGTAGTGATGCTCGTGAGTTTCTTTATTCCCGGCGGAGCGGCAAATTCCGGCTGGACGTCTTACCCGCCGCTTTCCAATATCGCCACGACGGGACAAACCTACTGGCTGTTCGGCATGGTCTTTTTGATTACATCCTCGTTGCTCGGTTCTGTGAATTTTATCGTTACCATCATTCAGCTTCGCGCAAAGGGTCTATCGTATTTTCGCTTCCCGTTTTTTGTATGGGCGCAGTTCGTGACGGCTTTTTTGCTTTTATTGGCATTCCCACCGCTTGAGGCGGCGGGTGTCCTTCAGCTGATGGACCGTCTTGCAGGCACAAGTTTCTTCATGCCAAGCGGGTTAGTCGTGAGCGGGCAAATAGTTGAAATCAGCGGGGGAGGTAGTCCACTTCTCTGGCAGCATCTTTTTTGGTTCCTTGCGCACCCGGAAGTGTATGTGTTGATTCTCCCGGCGATGGGTATTGTCAGCGAGGTTATCGCCAACAACACCCGCAAGCCGCTGTGGGGTTACAAAGCGATGGTGTACTCGATTATCTTCCTCGGCTTTATGTCGTTTATCGTCTGGGCGCATCACATGTTTATGACCGGGATGGGGACGACCATTAGCGCATTTTTCCAGACCACGACGATGATCATTTCGATTCCCTCGGTCATTATCCTGACATCGCTTTTCTTATCTCTGTGGGGCGGGTCGATACGGTTTAACACGCCCATGCTTTTCGCTCTGGCGTTCCTGCCGATGTTCGGTATCGGCGGGTTGACCGGGCTACCTCTCGGTTTAGCGCCGGCGGATATTCACCTGCATGATACATATTATGTGATAGGACACTTCCATTACGTTGTTGCTCCGGGAACGATCTTCGCACTGTTTGCGGGATTGTATTACTGGTACCCGAAAGTCACCGGCAGAATGATGAGCGAGACGCTCGGGAAGATACATTTCTGGGGCTCTTTCATTTGCATGAATTTTATTTTTATGCCAATGTTCATTCAGGGGTTGGCAGGCGTCTCGCGTAGGCTGTATGACGGCGGCGAGCAGTACGCACATGCCCAAGGCGTGTTGCAGTTGAACGAAGTTACTTCCATCGCCGCGTGGGTGATGGCTGTGTTTCAGGTGTTCTTTATTGTGAACTTCTTTTGGAGCATCAAAAAAGGGAAGCAAGTGGAAAACGATAACCCGTGGAACGCGACGACACTCGAATGGACGACGCCCACGCCGCCGCCGCACGGGAATTTTTTGACGCCGGCCGTTGTGTATCGCGGGCCATATGAATACAGTGTGCCGAATCAAAAGGCGGATTTTTTGCCTCAGGACTTCAAAGGATAAACGATGTCAGAAGCGCAGATTCGATATATTTCACACCCGCATCCGGTGACGGGTGTCACGAACTCTAAATTGGGGGTGTGGTGTTTTCTTGCCTCCGAGGTCATGTTGTTCGGCGGTTTGTTTTCTGCTTACGTTTTATTGAGGACAGGTGTCGCGGACTGGCCACGCGGGCATGAATTGCTGAACGTGCCGCTGGCGACCCTGAATACCATGATCCTGATCGCATCCTCTGTCACGATGGTAATGGCGTGGGCGTCACTGGAGATGAAAAATCTCTCAAGATACCGGCTTTTCATGGGGTTGACCATTCTGCTCGGGATCGCTTTTTTGGTCGTGAAGGGTTTTGAATACGG
>DATCJD010000153.1:0-2399 GCA_036507435.1 Bacteroidota bacterium | reverse complement strand
CGGGCAATTTGTCGCGCCTCGGTCTTATCTCCTAACAATTTCATCGCTTCAGTCGGCGGACCTACGAACGACATGCCGGCGGATACTACAGACTCGGCAAAGACAGGGTTCTCCGATAAAAACCCGTAGCCCGGGTGAATCGCATCAACCTTAGAAGCTCTGGCTATTTCTAGAATCTTTTTTTGACTCAGGTAACTTTCCGCGGCAGTCACACCGTCCAACGGGAACGCTTCGTCTGCAAGCTGAACGTGAAGCGCGCGCCGGTCCGGCTCCGAAAACACCGCAACGGTTGTAATTCCCATTTCGCGGCACGTCCGAATTACTCGCACGGCGATTTCAGCCCTGTTGGCAATAAGAAGTCTTTTGATGCGCTTCGCTATTTGTTTCATGATAACTCCACAACGGTAACGCCGCTGCCGCCCTCGTTCCACTCGCCTAATCGAAACGATTGAAGATGGGGGTACGTCTTGAGGAAATCTGCTACTTTCTTCCGTAACGCACCCGTACCTTTCCCATGTATAATATCGACCCGGTGCAAACCGGAGACAACGGCGTCATCGAGGAAACGCTGTACTTTCTCTATCGCCTCATCGCCGAGCATTCCGCGCAGGTCTACTTCGGGCGCAGATTGCGGCGTGTAGTCCGATGATGGCAACGGTGCATAGACAGGTTCTTTCTGTTTAGACTCCTTTACAAGTTTTACGACGGGAACGCGAAGCGTGCCGTTGCTCCAGACAACAATAGCCTCCGTGTTTCGCATTTCCGCTATCTCACCAACCTCACTGCCGTCACGTAGACGCACGAAATCACCGACTGCAAAATGTTGAACTTCAACCGGTTCTTCAATATTCTGCCTCATTGCATCAATTTCATCCTGTACGGAAAGTAGCTCTCGTCGCGCGGATTGAATCTGATTCCTGTCGGCGGATTGCTCGCGTATTTCTTTTATCGTCCGTTCGATTGTAGCCTGTGCTTTATGCATCAACGCTTGTGCTTCTTCAACAGCTTTTTTCCGAACTGAAGTGACTTCTTTGCGAACTTCAGCCATCTTGTGCTCGTACGAATCCAGGAGCTTCCGCACGTCCGCGCGCTCAGCCTTCACAGTCAGCATTTCCTTCCTGTACTCCTGAGATTGGCGTTCTAATTCGGCGAGGAGCGATTCCAATTTGGTTTTTTCTTCACCCGCCTGTTTCCTGGCCTCGGAAAGAATATTGGAAGGTATGTCCAAGCGCTGTGCAAGTTCAAGAGCATAACTGCTCCCCGGCACGCCGAAACGAAAACGGTAGGTCGGACGCAATGTCGCCTGGTCGAATTCGAGGGAGCCGTTCGCCATACCGGGTGTTTCGTGCGCGACAGCTTTGAGAGCGCCGTGGTGCGTTGTTGCGATCGTCATAGCTCGCCGCTTTGTCAGGTACTGCAAGATTGCCGCTCCGAGGGCGGCGCCCTCAGCCGGGTCTGTACCCGCTCCAATCTCGTCAATCAGTACTAACGATTTTTCATCCGCATGAAGAACAATGTCTTTCAACCTGACGAGGTGAGAACTAAACGTGCTGAGGTCATTCTCAATTGATTGGTCGTCTCCGATATCAACAAAAATCCGGTCGAAGACCGGTAATTCGGACTCGGGGGAAGCGGGAATATGCAAGCCACTTTGCACACACAACGCCAATATGCCAAGAGTTTTCATGGCAACGCTTTTTCCCCCTGCGTTCGGTCCCGTAATAATCAGAGTGACAACCCCGTCTATGCCTAACTCTAAGTCTAAAGGAACCACATCCTCCCTGCCCTGCCTCTGCAATAGTACAGGATGGCGCGCCTGCAGAAGCCGTACTACTCGCTTGTCGTCTGATACGCGCGGAGCACTGCCCAGTATCTCGATAGAGTATTTTGCTTTGGCAAGCACAAGGTCGAGAAGGGACAAAGTCTGGACGGTTAATTCAAGGGGCTGTTGAACATCAAATACTTGTTTCGTAAGCGCGCGGAGAATTTTTTCAATTTCTCTAAATTCTTTAAGATGAAGTTCGCGCAATGAATTATTCAATTCAAGACACTCGGCAGGTTCGATATACACTGTCGCGCCGCTTGCAGAGCTGGTATGGACAAATCCCGGTACCTGTTTCTTGTGTTCCGCTTTTATCGGGATAACCAAACGCCCGTCGCGAGTCGTGATGATTTCTTCCTGTGCGAACTCCTGTTCAGACACTCTCTTCACGATCGCCGTTAAATGTTTACGGAGAGACTCCTCGCCTGTAATAATGTCCTGTCGAATGCGTTTTAGCTCTCTGCTGGCATTATCGTGGATGGCGCCGGATTCATCTATAGCACTTTCGATGTTGTATTCAACCACTTTTTCGAAAAACAAATCCGGCAGGAAGAGCGCAAGGTGAGGATAGAGTGTT